>JALOMD010000669.1 GCA_025455595.1 Cytophagales bacterium
GCCATTCTCGGCGCGGCGGGCTTGGCCATTGGTTTGGCCCTGCAAGGCAGTTTGGGCAACTTTGCGGGCGGCGTGCTGATATTGATGTTCCATCCGTATAAAGTCGGCGATGTGATTGAAGCGCAGGGACAAACCGGCACGGTGAAAGAAATCCAGATTTTCAACACCATTCTCAGCACTGCCGACGGACGTACCGTGATTTTGCCGAACGGGGCCGTCTCCAACGGAACCATTATCAATCACACAATGGCCGGTGCGCTGTCATTTGCCATTCCGATTGAACTGGACAATTCGTTTGCGACCGAGCAAGTGCGTCGTATGTTGCTGCCGGTGGCGCAGGCCGACAAACGGAACACCAACCCGGGCGTGGGCATTGCCAAACTCG
The DNA here is from genome assembly GCA_025455595.1 of Cytophagales bacterium. GTDB lineage: Bacteria > Bacteroidota > Bacteroidia > Cytophagales > 172606-1 > Xanthocytophaga. The sequence continues at coordinate 386 of JALOMD010000669.1, forward strand.
GCCCCGGCTCCACCACTTTCGTGGTCACCGGCACCACCAAGCCCGAAGACGGCGCAGCCGTACAAGGCGCGTTGCTCGAAAACCTGAAAATCGCCTTGGCCGCCAACGACTTCCACGGCCCGCAAGCCCACACTTACGTACACAATGTGAGCAACGGCGTAACGGCTTGACACGTGAGTAAATGAGTAGATGGGCAAATGGGTAAATGTGTAAATTAATGTGCGTTATGCCACACTACTGGACAAAAGAGAAAAGACGAAAAAAGAGGGTTTGTCGGGCTTAAATCACTCTTTTTTCTTTCTTCTTCTCTCTTTTATCCGGTAGTGTGGTGATTCCTACCGATTTTGACTGACCACTGACCACTAACGACTTTGTACTTATCGGCGGCTTGCTTATTTTCGCAGTCTTCATCTGTTTGTTTTCACTTCAATTTGCAGTGTTTATGGGCAAAGGAGACATCAAATCGAAAAAAGGCAAGATTGCCAACGGCACCTACGGAAACAGCCGCCGCAAGAAAAAACAAGCGGCTACAGTTGCTGCCGCCCCGGCCAAACCGGCCGCCAAAGTGGGCAAAAAATAGTCCGGTTGGGCCGGTTGCCGCTGCCAAATTCAGGGTTGCACCTGTTTTTGGCAGCGGTTTTTTGTTTTTTTGCCCAAAACGCAAATTCCGCAACCAGCGGGAACGCATCCATTATGCTCACCCTTAAGCCGCAAGTTGGTGTTGATTTTTCGTGTCCTGCCTGTGGCCATTGTCCAGTTACTGCACAAGGTGCGTTTTGGCACGGTGTTCATCTGCTCGCCGACTGCACCTGTAACAAATGTCAATTGGATTTTTGGCATACGTTTCCGGTCAAGCACACCCGTTATTTTCCCTTCGCGTTTGCAAAAAAGGAGAGACGTTTCTTTGTGCCGCCCGATACTGGCCGCTGGCTTTACGAGCCGCTTCTTAATGCTTACTACAACAACCAGTCTGCTCCTGCAACGATCCGGAAAACGGTGCGGAAATCATATCGTAAAGTCGTAATCATCAATTGCTTGGATTTTCTTTATGGTCATTCGCTGTTGCAAATGCTCAACGCGCAAGCTCACTTGGCCGATGCACCTCACCTTGGGCTGGTGATGTTGATTCCGACAAGCTTGGCATGGCTGGTGCCGGACGGCGTGGCCGAAATTTGGGAAATTGACACGCCGCTACCAGCCTTTCGCATGGGCATTGAGGGATTAGATTCTTTTATGAAAGGTGAATTGAGTCGCTTTGAGGAGGTTTACGTGAGCGAAACAAACATCCAGCCCGACTGGAACAGCATTGATATCAAGCAGTTCACTCGCGTGCCGCCCTTCGATTTGGCCGATTTCGACAAAAAACCGCAGCAAGTGACGTTTTTGTGGCGCGAAGACCGCTACTGGCTGTCGTCTTTCGAGGAGTCTGTGTGGCGGGCGGCTTTTCAGTCAAAAATGCTCAAAACGGTGCGGCCTTATTTGCTTTGGCGACAAAAGCGCCGCTTTGTACGCACCGCCCGCCTGATAGCCAATCAACTGCCGAACATGAGGTTTGTGGTGACAGGGATTGGAAAAAGTTGGACGTTTCCAGCGTTTTTTCAAGATTTCCGCTTGGAACGCTTGGATACGGAGGCCGAACGCACTTGGTGCCAGATTTATGCCAGCAGCCATGTGGTGATTGGCATACACGGTTCCAATCTGTTGCTGCCCAGCGCATTAGCCGCCGGATTTGTGGAGCTACTGCCGCGCTACCGGCTGGCTAACTTTGGCGAAGCTACCGCTATCCGTCACACCGGCCGCACACAGGCGTTCTTGGGCCGCAGCGTGGATGCTTTCGCCAAACCCGACTTAATAGCCGCACATGTCGTGCAAATGTTAAACGGCTTCGCTTTGTTCCGTCGTATTTTGGAAGAAAGATAACTGGTGTCACGCCTCAGCGTGATGCCTATTTTCAGACCAGCGTCCGCTGGTCGCAAACCGACAGGTTTACCAAAGCCGATGCCAACATAGTTTGCGCATGAAAAGCGTTTTGGGCAAAAATCGCTCAAAACGCTTTTCAAGTTTCACGTCTCGGCGTGGTGCCGTCTTTTGCGAGCTTCGCTCGCGACCAACGGACGCTGGTCAATAGCAAGGCATCACGCTGAGGCGTGACGCCAGCCAGCCGTTTTGGGTGAAAAACGCCCAAAACGCAAAGCGGCGGGTTTCGCCCGCCGCTTTAACAGTACAACTGCTCAACAAGGAAACAATTCGGCAATCAAACATGCGCCGCAGCAAGGTTGCCTTCCACCGACGTTTCCTCTTCGTGGAAAGTGAGGCCGAGTTGTTCGAGTTCGGCCAAGACGGGTTCGTAGATTTCGCGCATC
>JALOMD010000044.1 GCA_025455595.1 Cytophagales bacterium
CCGAAACCCGCAAGTTCGGCTACGGCACATTGGTGGTGCCGGTGCAGCAGCAACGCCTGCACCCTGATTCGCTGCACGCCCTGCTCGCCCGCGTAGGCCAAGCTTGCCAAACCGACGTGCTGCCGTTGGCGAGCGGTTTCAGTGCCAGCGGCATTGACTTGGGGAGCAATTCCGTGCGAACCCTCCGCAAACCCGAAGCGGCCATGCTCGTCGGCGCGGGTGTGTCCGGCTACGAAGCCGGCGAAGTGTGGCATTTGCTTGACACCCAAGTGGGTATGCCGATTACGAAAGTGGAAACCGCGAGTTTCAGTCGCCTGAACCTGAACCGCTACACGACGCTGGTGATGGTGGGCGGCACGTACAACCTCGACAAGCCCGCCGTTGACCGGCTGAAGGCGTGGATAGCCAGCGGCGGCACGCTGGTGACGCTGAAAAACGCCTCGGAATGGGCTGTGAAGCAAGGACTGAGCAAGGAGAAAATGGTGTCGCTGGTGGATACGGCCAAGAACAAAACCGTGAAACGCCTGCCGTTTGACGATGCCGTGCCCACCGAAGGAGCCAAACTGCTCGGCGGGGCCGTGTTCGAGGCCGACTTGGACATCACGCACCCGGTCGGCTTCGGCTACCGCGACCGGAAAATCTTCGTTTACCGCAACGGTCTCACGATTTTCCAGCCCAGCAAGGACGTGTACAACGCGGTGGTGCAATACACCGCCAATCCGTTAGTAAGCGGCTACTGCTCCCGCGACAACCAGAAGCGGCTGGCCAACACGCCCTCGGTGCTGGTAAACGCCGAAGGCCAAGGCCGCATCGTGCTGTTCGCCGACAACCCGAACTTCCGGGGCGTATGGCACGGCACCAACCGGATGTTCCTCAACGCGTTGTTCTTCGGCTCGCTGATTGCGCCGCCGGTGGTGATTGGGGAAGAAGATTAGTCGGCAACGGCAGTTGGCAGTGGCAGTAAAGGCGTTTTGGGCAAAAATTGCCCAAAACGCCCTTACATGTTTATTGTAGGCTAAAAGACGCAGATGATGCGTTGCTTTTGCGGCAGTACACAAACGGAGTGTAGGTATATAGCCGTTTTGGGCAAAATTTGTCCAAAACGACCATTGGCAATTATCGTTGAAATGCCCTTCTGATGTCGTAGAATATTTTTTCAATCAGGCGCACATCAAGTGTGACAATATCGGCGGTGGCGGTCATGCCGTCTTTGTAGGTGAGTTTCCTACGGTAGTTGGTCTGCAAACCGTGCGGCAAAACAACCTTGGCCAAAAAAGTGCTGTCTTTGCCCGGTATTTGTGAAACGTATTCGATTCTGCCCTCCACCATGCCGAACTCTTGTGCCGGATAACTGTTGAACTTGACCCAAACCTTTTGTCCGTTTTTGATTTTCCCGAAGTTGTGCTGCGGAATGCGCACTTCTCCGTATTCACGACTGTTGTCCACACCGACAAAAAACACTTCTTGACCGGGCTTGACGGTTTGGTTTTCTTGTAAAAACGAAGAAAAATAAACTTTCCCGGACACAGGCGCAGTCAATAAATATTTCTTTTTCCAATCCTCTGTTTGGCTTCTCATGGTATTGAGAGCCTGTTGGAAAATGCTTTTCTGTTCGGCAACCAGTTTCTCCAACTCCAAGATTTCTTTTTGTTTCCCTGTTTGTGCCGAAATGTTGTTGAGAATCCCTGTTTCCATCTGTTGCAGCGGCATCTTTTTCGCCAACAGTTTGCTTTCCTCCCGCTTGAATTCCAACGGGGCAATCACTTTCTCATTCAGCAGTTTTTCCTGAACCCGAAACTCGTTTTCGGCAAGGGCAAAGTCGCGGGCGTGCAATTCCTTCTGTTTTTCCAGGTTCTGTGCCAGCAATTGCAAATCAGACAGTTCTTTCTGCAACAGTTTTTTCTTCCGTTCATAAAATCCGCCCGACAAAAAAGCCGTGTACTGTTGGTAAGCTTGCGTAAAAGACTGAAAAGCGGTTTGCAATTCGCCGAGTCCGTCTTGCTCGGCAAATGATAATTCTGTCTTTGCAATAGCGTGCGTCTGTGAAATACCATTCGCCAACAAGTCGAGGTTGTTTGAAAGATCCAGCACCTGTTCATGATTGGCAGTGCTTTCCAAATAAGCCAAAGCCTGACCTTGTTCAACCGAGCCGTTTTCTTGCACCAGCAATTTCACGATCTTCCCTTCTACACGCGCATTGACAGACTTGGGTGCGTTCGTGGAAGTCAACACAAAGCGGGCTTTCACTAAGTCGGGATATTGAACAACCCAAGAAGTTGCCAGTAACAGAGCAATCACAAAGAAAAAGACCGTGGTACCCCAGCGAACCAACCAATTGGGCGGTTGGCTGATGATTTCCTGCACCGGCTCACTGCGAAGCCCGACACCCGGTTCTTCTCCCAAATGGGTTAGTGTTATCTGTGGCATGTTAGTCCTGCTTTCGGATTTACGAAATTGGCCTATTGCTTCTGTTGGCGTTTTAGGCAAAATTCGCCTAAAACGATAGCTGAAAAGAAAACGGGTTTCAAAACCTCTATTTGTTAACAAACCAGTACGCAACAGCAGTTGATTTACTCAGAATCTGCTACAATCTCTATACTTTCATGTTTGTATTTACCGTTACTCAGAATTATTCCGTACCTTTTGAGACCTTCTTCTATTTCACGAAAAGAATTAATGGGGATTTCAAAGTCATACTGGTGCATATTCCCCACTGATTTCTTATGAGTCACGTAATGCTTTCCTTCGTTTCTGGACAGAGACTCCGCCAACTGTGTCAATGTGATTCCAATCCCGACGAACACCTTTCCGGTGGCCGTATTAATCACTCCGGAACCAGACCCGACATCCTGCATCGTGGTGTCCTTGGGATTTAGCATGGTTCGGTGGTTCTCCAGTAACGTTTGGTTTTTTACTCTTAACACATACGCTGGCTTTTCGGTGAAAGTGCTTGCCATTTTTATTTTGCAAACGCTTTGAAGCTGCTTCAAGAGCCAACTCTTTGCATCGTCAACCGAGGCGTGTTGATTTTTATAACTAATGCCGATACGCTGATTCACGGCAGTCAAAGCCTTATCGGATACTTTCAATTCGCGTTCAGACATGTTCAGCATAATCGAAACAAGCCTGAGTACAGACACATTATCGGAATGAACCATCGCATCGTTGTTCTTGAAGCGTGTCGTGGTGCCATTCTTGGTGGAATCAGGTAAACGAATCTCAAACTTGAAGGTGTAGTTTTTCCAGTCGTCAAAAGGATCTTTGACGGTGACAACGTTGTGATTAGGGTCTGTTATCTGTTTACCAATATCCTTTCCGTTTGTGAGTCTCACTAAAAATTCTTCTTCCAAAGAACTCGGATGACCCGCCCATACTACTGCGCCTTTTCTGTCTATGACAAGCGTTGTAGGGATGCCGTCTATGTTAAAATTCTCAAAAGTCGCTCCTGCGCTGTCCAATACAAAGTAGTGTTCAAAAATTCTTTTTTTCAACAAAGACAGTACCGACTTCTCCGGCTCGTCGCTGATGCATACAAAATAAGCCCGGTCTCTGTATTTTTCCACCATAGAGTTGGTTTCTATCAGGCTTTTGATACAAGGCCCGCACCAAGTCGCCCAAAAGTCCAGGACTATGATTTTGTTTTCTAATGGCACAGGTGGCGCATTGACCCATTTGTGGATGCGTACTTTCGATAAGTCGTTTTGAGCACAACACGTCCGCTCAATTAAAATGAATAATAGGATGAATGAAGCGACTCTTAGCATGGTTTTTCAAGAGTTGAGAGTTGAACGAAGGAAGTCTTTCGGTTCAACCGATTTTAGGTGGTATCAGAAACAAATGGACATTCAGTTGTTTTTACAGTCGTTTGATACCAAGATAAAATAGTGATTGCGTATTTTGAGAATTTGAAGTTGCCGGTTTTCAGCTAATTCATCATTCAGTATCACGCATTCGATATTCAAAATCAGTATGAGTTGATACGTGAGTAATTGCAAAAAAAATCATTTTAAGCAAAAATTGATAAATCCCGCATTTGGCGGGAACGCCCAAAACGCCGACGAGTCAGTGCCTTGTCAATTCGTGAGGCTACTCTCCCAGTTCCAATTGATTTTTTACCAACGTATAGTAGTGCCCCTGTGTGCTTACCAAGTCGGTGTGGGTGCCCACCTCCGCTATTTCGCCTTTGTGCAGTACAATGATTTGGTCGGCGTTTTTGACAGTGCTCAGTCGGTGGGCTACAATGACGACGGTTCGGCCCCGGAAGAACGTGTCCAGATTGTCCATGATGATGCGTTCGTTGGTGGCATCCAAGGCATTGGTCGCCTCGTCGAAGAAAATGAATTCGGGATTTTTGTACACCGCCCTTGCAATCAGAATGCGTTGTTTCTGTCCTTGGCTGATGCCGTTCCCTTCCGCCCCGATTTTGGTGTTGTAACCGAGCGGCAACGATTCTATGAATTCCTGAATGTTTGCCACCTTCACTGCATGAAGGAGCTTCTGTACATCAATTTTCTCGTCGCCGACTGCGATGTTGTTCGCGATGGTGTCCGAAAAGATGAAACCCTCCTGCATGACCACGCCGCACTGACTGCGCCACAGTTTGTGACTGACGTATTTCAAACTCAAAGCTTCCCCCAACCCCCTCCCATAGAGGGGGCTTTCAATTGTGGAGTTGGAAAAATCTCCTGACTGGGCGAAACTGATGTTGCCGGAGGTGGGTTCGTAGAATTTCAACAGGAGTTTCAGCAAGGTGGTTTTGCCGCTGCCGCTCATGCCTACGATGGCTGTGGTTTCGCCTTCTGGTATATAGAAATTCAGGTTTTTCAACACAGGATCGGAGCCGCCTGCGTATGAAAAACTCAGGTCGCGGGCAATCAGGCTCTTGCTTTCGGGCAGGCGGTTCATCAGCGGCTTGTCGGCGGGTTCTTCGTCTTCGCGTTCGTGGATTTCGTTGAGCCGCTCCAAGCTGATTTGCGCATCCTGCCAGCCCTGTACAAAGCCAATCAGTTGCTCAATGGGGCTGTTGAGTTGCCCAATGATGTACTGCACGGCCAGCATGGCACCCAGTGTCATTTGCCCGTCAATCACGGCTTTGGCGGCCAGGAAAGTGATGAAGATATTCTTGCCTTCGTTGAGTACGAACGCACCGGCTTGTTGCGTTTGGGTGAGGGCGAGGCTTTTGATGCTGAAACGGAACAGCCTCGCCTGAATGTGCTCCCATTCCCAGCGTTTCTGCCGCTCGGCATTAGCCAGTTTTATCTCCTGCATCCCTTGGATGAGTTGTACCACACTACTGTGGTTTTTGGCCGACAGATCGAATTGCTTGAAGTTGAGTACGCGGCGTTTTTTCAGAAACACCACCACCCAAGCGGCGTAAAGAACGCTGGCAACCAAGAAAATAAAGAAAATAGGCGGATGGTAAAATGCGAGCACACCGCTGAACACCAACAGGTTGAACAGCGAAAACAGGGTGTTCAGCGACTGTCCGGTGAGAAACTGCTCGATGCGGTCGTGGTCGCCAATGCGCTGCATGATGTCGCCGTACATCTTGACATCGAAGAACGACAGCGGCAGCCGCATGAGTTTGATGAAAAAATCGGAGAGGATGGAGATGTTGAGCCGGGTGCTGATGTGCAGCAGTATCCAGCTACGGATGAACTCAACCGAGATGCGACCCACGAACAGCATGACCTGCGCAGCCAGCACCAAATAGACGAAGCTGAGGTTTTGATTGTTGACCCCTACATCCACAATAGACTGTGTGAGGAAAGGAAAAATCAGTTGCAGGATGCTGCCGGTGAACAGTCCCAAGGCCAATTGAAACAGCAGTCTTCTGTAATTCAACAGATAATGCAACAGTTTGCCGAAACCGACCTTGCCGGTTTTCTCTTCTTCGGCTTCGTAAAACTTGGGCGTGGGTTCCAGCAACAGGGCGATGCCGCGCCCTTCGCCGCCTTCGTCGGTGGCGAGCCAGTGCTGGCAGAACTCGTCCTCTGCGTAGGTGAGCAGCCCCTTGGCCGGATCAGCCACGGAAATCCTGTTGCGGCGGACGCGGTGAACGACAACGAAATGGTTCTGATCCCAGTGGACGATGCAGGGCAAAGGTGCTTCGTTCATCAGCCTGCCCAGCGTGGTCTTGACCCCGATGGTTTTGAAGCCGATGCTCTCCGCCGCCTGCGAGATACCCGCCAGCGAAACGCCTTCCCGGTCAATGTTGCACTTCTCTTGCAATGATTTGAGGCTGTGGTACTTCCCATAGTGCTTTGCCACCATGCGCAGGCAGGTGGGGCCGCAGTCCATTGCGTCTTGTTGGGAGTAGCATGTGAAACGCGCCATGATATCGGTTTATCAACATGACCAAACGTAGAAAAAATTCGATATTTCGCCTATTTTCCTCATTGATAGGTTCCTTGTCCCTCGCAGCACAGGAAATGTCGTTTTAAGAAAAAAGCCCAAACGCCTGCTCACGCGAAATTACAACACCTTTCTCATTCATACAGGTAATGGCATCTACCACAATTGACAATCAGCCTATCAACTGTCTCGCTACCCGGAAATTTGTTAATCACATAGTTTCTCGCTTTTTTGACCCTTTCCATATTTATTGTTCGCCTGGGTGTCATCGCATCCTTCATCATGCTGCTCATGGCACTAAGAGCGTAGCAGGCGCAATTGACGCTTTCGGTCGAGTATATCTTCTGTTCGTATAGATCGAATAGTTTGCGAAACATCTCTTCTCTTTTAATTTCAATAACTTCGACAGGTTTCTTTCCGGCTGTCATACGTTCGACAGTCACCCTTATCGAATCACCGAAACCAAAATCCTTGTCGAAGAAATCCCGGTATTCTGCGGCAACCGGGCTACCTTGTACGGTTACTTTCTGCCGGTATTGTGGAAACTGCCTTTGGGTTGAATCAAATGAAATAATTACCTTCATGTGTTCGCCTTTTTTTGCAGGAAATCCGAAAATCCCTCTCGGCTCATATGTCTCCACCACGTACATATCTTCCGAGTCTTTTGTATCCGACGGTTGCCAAGTATAGGATAGCCGGTTGCCGTCGTTACAATTCAAGTCGCCTTTTCCAATCGTAACTTTGTCTTGGCCCAAACAGGAAAACTCCACCAGCGTATGTCCGCACCCTCTCAATTCGATAACAACCGAATTAGAATCTGAACGTTGTGCCGAAGCATTGCAAAGCATTGATAGGCAAAAGAAAACACAGAACCATCTCATGGATACGTAAGTGAATTAGAGTCCGTTTTGATTTCATATACTTGCTTTACAACCAGCGGCTTACGCCTTCACCACTCATCAATAAGTACCGATGATTCTTCGCATACAGGTGAATTAGACAGCATTTTGAATAGAAAATCCCAAAAAGCTGTCCGTCAACTAAAAGTATTCTCGACAGATGCCGAATCCATTAAAACAGACAAGTGTCAACTAATCAGTTGCCACCTGTCTATTCTGTTCTGCAAATAAAAATCACACACAGCTCGTAATGGCGTACATGCAGTTGCTGCCGTTGGTGTTTAAAGGTCTAATTACATCCATCGCTTGACCAAATGCATCTTGCGCACTTGATGCTTCGACTCGTCCACTATAATCCCCGCATCCGTTCTGAGATACGATGGTGCAGTAATACTCTCTGCTGCCTCCGCCACAGCCACCTCGTACTTTTTTCATCTGATCATTTGAAAGCAAACGATCCGCAAAATCCAGAATTACCTTTTTCATGGTTTTAAGTGTTTAAATGTGAAAAGATATATGAACGTTCGGCCGAACCGACTTCAGTGAAACCAAGCTCCTCGAGAAAATCATCCACCACCTGTTCGGACTTGGCTTGTGACATTTTTGTTTGCATTTGGCGGCATTTCTCACGGTATTCCAGCAAATGCACCAAAGCATAGTTTATTTGTTTTGCAATCCGTGCGGGCGAATTGCCGATGCGGCCGCGCAGTCCCCAACCGTGGGCAGCCACCCGTGCACCGTTGCCCGACTGGTCAACCTCTTCGTTCAGCGGGTACACCAACATGGGCACACCCACTTGTAGGCATTCTTTCACCGTCCCCAGCCCGCCGTGGGTAATTATCAGGTCGCAGTGGGGCAGCAGGTCTAACTGCGGCACCGAGGGCGGCAGGCAGACGTTCAGCCCAATCCCGGAAATATTGAGCGGTATCCCGCCAGTAGCGACTACAGCCACCAAGCCCGGCGTTTCGCTTAAGGCTTTGATTGTGTTCTCCAAGAACCGCTTGGCCTTTTGATAATTGCCGTGCGAAAGCGTCCCCAACGACACATAGACGAGCTTTACGCCCTGCGTGCGTTTTCTTTCCAGCAGTTCGCCCATTAGGTGCGTGTATCCGGGTGTAATCAAATGACTTTCGTCCCGGACGATTGGGAAATGGATGTAATGCTCGTCCGCCTGCGGCCGGTGTCCGGAAAACTCCATCGCCTGCGGTGCCAGCACCACGGCGGGCAGTCCCTTGATACCGTCGTAAAAGGACATATTCGGTTCCGTGATTGCCTTCCAGTCCAGCCCCCTCTTGGCGGCGTACCGTTGCTGAAAGGTATCGTCGTCCCAGCCGGTGAAAATCACCTTTTCCATCCGCCGCTTCCAAGCCCGCTTTTGCGTATGCGCAAACCACTCGATTTCCGCCAGCCACTCGTCCGTGATGCGGCCCTTGGGCAAACGGTGGGAGTTCAACGGTGGTATGCCCTTCTGTTTTCTGGGCGACAGTTTGGTACTCAGTTGGACAACCGGAACATCACCCGCCACCGCCGGATAGCAATGCCCCAGCGTGTCGTCCAAGAAAATCAAATTGGGCCTTATGCATTCCTTCGCTTGTTCCACACTGTGCATACAGGCCGTGAACTCCCGGTAACGCTGCCGCCTGTACGCGTGGCTGAAACAGTTCCTCAAAAAAAGACCCAGTGCCGTCTTGAAGGAACGGATGACGAACTCGTCCGTGTAGCACACCTCAACGAAACCGAACCCTTCCCGTTCCACCGTTTCGCGAAACGATTCCATACCCGCATACACGACCCGGAACCCACGGCTCTGCAAACACCGCGCAAGGCCGAACGTGGGGTAATAGTGGCTCAGATGCGGTATCAATATGAACAAAGCCGTTTTCATATGACTGCTACTTTACCTCTTTCGCCAAGAACGTAGTTAATTGTGATATGTCCGTGGCACGGTACACAATGCGTCCCTTGGGGTTTATGACCACGAACGTTGGGAACAGACGCACTGAATACGAGGAAACTGGAGAAGCGGGCGACTTGTCTTCCTGTTCCTGATAAAGTTGTGTCCAGTCCATCCCGTGCTTTTCCACCGCCTCGCGCCATTTGTCCTCGCTGCCTTTTTTTTCATAGGCAATGCTCACAAATTGCACGTTCTTGGCTTGGTACTGTTTGTGCAAGGCCTGTAGCTGGGGGATGGACTTGATACACGGCCCGCACCAAGTGCCCCAAAAATCAAGTACCACGTACAGGTTGCCTTGAATACTCTCGGAATCGAAAGGGTTGCCGTTCATGTCTGTTCCGGTGATTCTGGGGGATGGCTTATTTATCCAGTTCTTGTCGTTGTCTGTCTTTTCCTTCTCGGGTAACCCCAGCTTGTCGTACAGGCTGTGCTTCCGCAGCAACGGGTCTTGGGCTATTGCTTTTTTGCAAGCCTTGCGTTCGTCCTCCCCAATGCGGCTCCAGATTCCCGACAACAGCCATAGGCTTAAAAACGAGGACGGATTCTTGAATATGTAATCTTTCGCGTGGGTTACCGCCTGGGCATTCGTCTGCTTGCTGACGACATCCATCGAGTCGGCAAGGCTTTTGTGCAAAGCCGTATCCCCGGCGGCCCTTGCGGCATCCAACTGTGACGTGATCAGAACCAGGCGCATCACCAGCGGGGTAGTGTATTGTTCCTTGTACCGCTCCCACTCTTCGGTTAGTTTTGAACCGGCCAACTGCGCCGATGCAAGATTGGCACCTGTCAGCGTGAGGTTTCCGTCCCAAATGAAGTCACGCGCCCTATTGTCTGCTTGAATGCGGTACAAGTCGGGTTCGTTCGTGCGAATCGCAAACCTGAACCTTCTGTCCAACGTTTGGGCTGTGTCAATCGAATAGAAGCCTCCCGCGTGCTTTTGTTTTTGCAGTACCACCATCGCGCCATCGGCGACACCGGAAACCTTGCCCTCGATGACATAATCCTTTTGCGCAAAAAGAATATCGAACCACAAAAGCAAGCATACCAAAACTAAAAACCTGATGGGATTCATATTTCGCTTGTATCTGGTGAGACAAAAGAACAGAGAATCACACCTTCATTAACTTGTGCCAGATACTATTTTGGGTAAAAACCG
>JALOMD010000670.1 GCA_025455595.1 Cytophagales bacterium
TGTCTCGGTGTGTTACCGTCTTTTGCGAGCCGTTGGCTCGCGACCAGCGGACGCTGGTCAGGTCTTCGGCACAAGCGGACGCTTGCGCCAAAACGGGGTGTGCTGTTTTTTCAGGCGTTTTGGGCGAAAATTGCCTGAAACGAGCCTGAAAAAGCCAATTCTGTTTTTTCTGCTAATCCTGTAAATCTTGATTCTGACAGTGGGTGTTTTGGGCAATCCCGACTTGTCGGGACGCCTTTTGACTGCCACCGCCACTGCCCACTCTTTTCCGCCTTCCATTCACAGCCGCGTGGACTGCCAGGCGATGAGTTGCCAGCGTCCGTTGCGCTTGGCGTACACGTCGGTGTAGCGCAGGCGCAGGTCGTTGGTTTGGCCGTTGCTCCACACGCGCATGGAAGCCAAGCCGTTCACAACGGCCGTCTCGCCCAGCACCCGCACCCCTCCAGCGTCGCCAAATACTGCTCTTTGCCGTCGAGCAGGCCGTTGGAGTGCGTGTACGTCAGGTCGTCGCCGAGGAGTTCGGCCAGTGCTTTCAGGTCTTTTTGCACGGTGAGTTCAAAGCGGCGCATTTCCGTCTGGCGGACGGCTTTTTCGTCTTCGGAGCCGCCTCCGAAGGTGGCGTTCTGGGCGTTTGCCAAGCCGATGCAGGCCAAAAGCAATACAAACGGTGTAAGTTTTTTCATGGTTTCTTAACTTTTTTTATGGTTTCAACGAGCCAAAACGACGTTTTTTGGCCTATAAAATCACGCAATCAATTGATTGTCAATTACTTTCTTCATTCTAAAAGGTAAACGAGAAAATTTGGAAACGCAGGTGACTTTTTGAAACGAAAGCGTATATAGCATTACGCAAACCTACACAATCCCGACCAAACTTGCGTGTATGAAACCACAGCGCATCCTCCAAGTAGCAACCTTTTTCATACTGCTGTTTAGCGGTGTGTTGGCAACGGCCCAATCGTCGGCCAGCCGCTCGGAAAGCCAAAGTGCGCAAGCCTACCGCAAGAGCCAAGTTTATTACCCGGCCGCCGACTGCGCCGCCGACTTGCGTCGCTTGGAGGAGGTGCTGCGTGACGCACACCCTTGCCTTTACTGCCTCGCCGACAGCCTCGCGCTGCATACCGCCTTTGCCCAAGCCATTGCCGAACTGGAAGCCGACCCGGCTGCCAACGTCACCGAAAACAAGTTTTTGCACACGGTGCGCCGCTTGGTGGCAATGGTGCAAGACGGCCACCTGTACGCCGAGTCCAACACCTCGCTGGTGAACTACGTGTCTGAGCAGGGTAAGTTCTTTCCGTTGAGCTTGGCCATTGACGACGGCAAGGCATACATCCGCGAAGACTACTCGGCCACGCTTGACTCGGCTGCGCTGGGTGCCCAACTGCTGACCATCAACGGTACGCCCGTAACCACGGTGATTGCCGAGATGATGCCGTTGCTCAGTGCCGATGCCAACCTGCAAAAAGCCAAGTGGCGGCAGTTGGAAAACGTGTTCACCTTCGACATCCTGTACTGGACGCTCTACGAACCCACCGACACATACCAAATCATTTACCGCACGGCCAACGGCTCGGTGCGCAGCCAGGATGTGACGGCCGTGGCCGGCAGCATCATCAACTTGGCAAACGCCGACAACGAGGTGACCCGCCACTTGACGGTTGACGAAACAACCAGCACCGCCTATTTGGACATCAACACGTTTTACAACGCCGACAGCAAACGCGACAACGCTGCTTACGAGCGGTTCTTGGCCCAGTCGTTCCGTGAAATTAAGCAGAAGGGCGTGAAAAACCTGGTGATTGACCTGCGCGACAACCCGGGCGGACTGGTACACAACGCATACCGGCTGTTCAGCTACATCAGCCCGACCGACGTAGAAAGCAAAGTGATGGTAAAATCGAGCAGCTTTTTGAAGCAACAGAAGAAACTGTCGTTCGTGGAAATCATGCTCAAGAACCTGAGCCGCACCTCGTATGCCGCCCGCATTGACCGTGCGCCGTTCGGCACGTTGGTGGAAGTGAAAAGCAAGCGTCACTTCTTGAAATCAAACTCGCTGAAATTTACCGGAAACACTTACGTACTGGCAAACGGAGCCACTTTCTCGGCGGCCAGCATGTTGGTCAAGCTCTGCCGCGACTACCACGTGGGCATCATCGCCGGGGAAGAGAACGCCGCTTGCCAAGCCGTTTCGTTCGGCGATTTGGTAGGCTTCGATTTGCCGCACACAGCCACGAAAGTGTACGTTTCGACCTCCATCGTCACCCGCGACGACGATTTGGAAAAGCGCAGCATCCAACCCGAAATCGCCCTGACACGCCACATCCGAAACGACGCACGCGGCTATGATTCCGTGTTGCAGCAATTGCTTCACTTGGTAGGCCAAGCCCCGGTGGCGCACGAAAGCCCCCATCCCTAACCCTTCCCCCGATAGGGGAATGGAGCGGCCCGACATTTGTCACGGCATCCCGACAGGTCGGGATGCCATGGCTATTTATCCCCACACGCGTGCAAGTTCCTTTCGCGCCCGGACGTTTTGGCAAAAAACGCCTAAAACGCCGAGTCGGAAACGACGCGCGGCTTTTTGTCGTTACATTGCATATTCCCAACACAAAAGGTTTTCTTCCGATGGCTCGTTTTCCGCAAATTTTCA
Organism: Cytophagales bacterium; assembly: GCA_025455595.1. GTDB lineage: Bacteria > Bacteroidota > Bacteroidia > Cytophagales > 172606-1 > Xanthocytophaga. The sequence goes on from JALOMD010000670.1 coordinate 2,650, forward strand.
TATTGTTTGCTCTTTGCCTGCCTGCGGTGGCTCATGCGGCCATTGTGCCCATGCAAACCGACGACCAGATCTACGAGCCGCAAATCCGCACGGTGTTGTTCCACCCGGCCGGGCCGGACGCGGTGGCGGCCACGCTGGCCGCTCCGGTGGTGCCGCTGGCCCAGCCCACACCGCTGATCCTGCAATTCGACGAGATGGGCGACAAAATCAACTATTACCGGGCCAAAATCTTTTTCTGCAATGCCGACTGGTCGGTGTCGAACCTGAGCGACATGGATGTGGTGGAGCAGTTCAACGAGTTCATGTTCGAGCAGCCGCAGCTTTCGGGCAGCAACGCCCGCGTGCTGTACACGCACCACCGGCTGGAACTGCCACGCGTGAAACTG
>JALOMD010000671.1 GCA_025455595.1 Cytophagales bacterium
GCCAATCGGCCGAGGAGTTCTGAATTTCCGCGTCTGCGGCACGTGTCAAGCAATTTTGCGTATCTTCGGACGCTGGAGGCCTCACCCCCAGCCCCTCTCCGAAGGAGAGGGGTGTGTTTGGCGACAAGCCGAGCCTCCCATCTGAACGTGTTCGGGACAAGAGACTCGTACGGTTGAAAAGTCACCCCTCTCCCTTGGGAGAGGGGCTGGGGGTGAGGGCTTTGCGTTTTAAGCAATTTTTGCCCAAAACGCCCTACGGCGAGAGGCGGCACGTTTCCATATAATCCAACTCCTTATTTCCATGAAGTCACTTTATCGCGCGTTTTTTGTCGTTGGTGCCTGTATGCTCGGTAGCGTACTTTCGGTGTCGGCGCAGACCAAGCTCACCGACAAAGACGTACTGGAGATACAAAGCAAGGCCAAGTCGAACATCGCCGATTTGGAGAACCTGCTCAACTTCGTCACTTTCAGCGACGCTTCGCCCGCCGAGGTGCAACAAGTGATTGAACGAAGCTATGCGTCGTCGCCCAACCAGTTATTCTTCAACAAGAAAGTGGTGTTGGAAGACGACATCGACCCCAGTTTCAACAAAGACAACACCAAAGACCTCGAAGTGTCGAAGTACTTGAACACGCTTGATGTCTATTACCGCAAAACCGCCGAGCCGAGCATCCGTTTCACCAGCGTCCAGGTGTCGAACGTCAAGAAAAAAGACTTCCTGTACGTAAAGGTCTATTTCGAGAGCAACTTCGGCAGTGCCTACAAAAGCAACGGTTCCACCTACCAAAAGCGGCAGCGGCTGGCCTTGGTGCGGGCCGACAAAATCAGCTACCGCTGGGAAGTGCGCATCATCGGGGTCACGTTTTACGACCCGTTCAAACCCATCACCTCCACCGAAAACGACGTAACGGTGGTGACCACCAACCCCTACGAGGATTCCAAGCAGCAGGACATTTCGTACGACAAGAAGGACTTCGACGTGAAGAGCGGCAACCAACGGCCGTTCAATGTAGGGGCTAAAATCGGTTTCAACGGAACGGCTTGGGTGGCCAACGCCTTGGTTGACAACCCCAACACATCGTATGCCGATGTGCGGCTCACGGGCCGGAGCGGCGGGGTGTACGGCCTGTACGTCCGTTACTACGGCGGGTACAAAAACTTCGGTTTCGGGGCCGATTTGCTTTACATCACCAAGGGCAGCGGATACGAAATCCAGACATCGGCCACTGCAACACAGCAGTTCGACTTCCGCCTAAGCTATTTCCAAGTGCCGCTTTTCGTGAATTTCTTCTTTGTGCAACGCGACCGTTTCAAGCCGTACCTGAACTTGGGCTACGCGCCGGCCTTCCTGCTCAACGCCCGCCTGCGCGATGTGACCGGAACGAGCGGCTCAGACGATGTACCCGATTGGTTCACGTCGGTGCAAGGCAACATCATCATCGGACTCGGAGCCGATTTCAAGGTTTCGCAACGTAACCGGATGACGTTCGACATGCGGTTTGACCTCGGTACCGGCAACATACTCGGCGATGGCGACAACAATGTGCTACGTAATTCGCTGACCAGTCCGCAAACCCTCGGCCAAGGCACTTTCTCGCTGTCGCTGGGCTATGCGTTCGGGCTGTGAGAAATGGTCAGAATCAGGATTTTCAGGATTGACAGGAAAAACAGGATTGGCCGCTCATTTTCTAATGATTCTGTTTCACGAAAGCGTTTTGAGCATTTTTTCCTCAAAACGTATCATTCCCGATTCTTGCTCGCGAACGCATGTCTGTTTTGAATCCTGCTTTTCCTGTCAATCCTGAAAATTCTGATTCAGACAAATTTCGCCCAAAACACTGGTTACTGACCACCGACGACTGACCACTTTTTCCCATGCTTGCATTTTTCGTCTTCCTGACATTTTTGCTCACGTACATGATTTTCGCCGTGTACGCCGAACGCAAGGTGGCGGCTTTCATCCAAGACCGGCTCGGCCCGACGGAGATTGGCCCGTACGGGGCGTTCCAAACCGCCGCCGACTTGCTCAAGCTGCTGCAAAAAGAGGATATCGTGCCCGCCAAGGCCGACAAATGGGTGTTTTTGGCGGCTCCGGCCGTGATTTTCACTGCCGTCTTCGCCGGATTCGCAGTGATGCCGCTTACGCCTACGTTGCAAGGTTCCGGGGCGGCGGTGGGCGTATTCTACCTGCTCACCGTCATCTCGGTTGACATCATCGGGCTGCTGGCGGCGGGTTGGAGCAGCAACAACAAGTATTCGTTGCTGGGGGCCATGCGGTCGGCGGCGCAGATTGTGTCTTACGAAATCCCGGTCGGGCTGTCGGTGTTGTGCGTGGTTGTGTTCTGCCAAACGCTTGACTTGCAGGCTATTTGCTACCAGCAAGGCATCTACGCCACGCATTTCGACCCCGAAGCAAAAAACTACCTGTTCGGCCTGCGCAGCCTCGGCGTGGACGTGACGCAAACGGGCGGCCTGCTGACGTGGAACGTGGTGCGGATGCCGCTGTTTTTCGTCGTGTACGTCATCTTTTTCATTGCCACTCTCGCCGAGGCAAACCGCGCCCCGTTCGACATCCCGGAAGCCGAATCGGAACTGGTGGGCGGCTTCCACACCGAGTATTCGGGTTTCCGGTGGGCGTTACTGTTCCTGTCCGAATACGGCATGATGCTGCTGGTGAGCCTGTTGGGAGCGGTGCTGTTTTTCGGCGGCTGGAACACGCC
>JALOMD010000672.1 GCA_025455595.1 Cytophagales bacterium
TGAGGGTGCATTGGGATAGGTTTTTAGTTTTGGCGAACCAAATCTCTATCTTAATCCCCTCATTTTCAAATATTTAGCCCGTTTGTCCAGTAGTATTGAAAAATAGTTTTTTACCTTTTATGATCCTGTGAAAAAGAATGTAATCAAGTGAACAAACCCGCTTGTGTAGGCGGGTTTGCTTGTTGTAATAGGGTTGACTTTGTGTGTTGGCGTTTTGGGCGAAAAATGCTCGAAACGGTTTGCCGGAAAATACGGCACGGTTAGTTGTCTCGGCCTCGCTACCTCCCCCAGTCCATCCCACAACAGGAGGGGAGTCTTCTCACGCGAGCCTGTTGTCTCAAATTCTGCGTTTCCCCGGTCAGACGCCCCGCGTTAGACCTGCGTGCTTACCGGCGTTTTGGCAAAAAATGCTCAAAACGCAAAGCCTGCTCTTTTTCACTCATCACGCATCATTCATCGCTCATCACTCCTTTTTTCCTACCTTTCGGTCATGTTTGTTGAACCGCACTTGGGCAAGTACCACCGCGACCAGCACCTGCGCACCACGGGTTGGATTGAGGTGATTTGCGGCTCGATGTTCTCGGGCAAGACAGAGGAACTCATCCGCCGCATCAACCGGGCCAGCATTGCCCGCCAGCGGGTCGAGATTTTCAAGCCCGCCATTGACAACCGCTACCATGATTTCGACGTGGTTTCGCACAACGCCAACGCGGTGCGCAGCACGCCCGTCGGCACGCCGCAGGAGATTTTCCTCTGGACGGGCGACTGCGAGGTGGTGGGCATTGACGAAGCGCAGTTTTTCGACGACAGCCTCGTGGACGTGTGCGTGACGCTGGCCAACAGCGGCAAACGCGTCATTGCCGCCGGGCTGGACATGGATTTTCAAGGCCGTCCGTTCGGTTGCATGCCCGCCCTGATGGCCGTAGCCGAATTCGTGACCAAAGTCCACGCCATTTGTGCCGTTTGCGGCAGCGTGGCCTCCTATTCGTTCCGCCTGGGCAAGTCGAAAGAAAAAGTGCTGCTTGGCGAAACCGAAAGCTACGAGGCCCGTTGCCGCCGTTGTTTCAATGAAGGAATGAAAGAGCCTCCCCCAACCCCCTCCGAAGGAGGGGGCTTTGAAATGGATAGGCGTTTTGAGCAAAAAATGCCCAAAACGCCGGAGCAATGACTTTGGGAGTTTGCAACTCGGATTTTGCATTTGCTGTTCGTTTATTCGTCCGAACCAAAAGCCCCCTCCTTGGGAGGGGGTTGGGGGAGGCTTCTCATAACTCTTTTGCGATGTTGTCTCGCGAAAATATCATACGGATTGTCGTCTCGGTCAATATCGTGAGTTGGCTGCTGTTGCTGGGCTTGAACCTGATTACGCTGCTGCAAGGCGACCAAACCACGTTCGGCGTGCCCGTGGCCGTGCGGGGCTTGCTACTCAACCTGTTTCTGGTGCTGGTGTTTTTCTATTTCAGCACCCGGCACGACGAGTCGGCGATGGAAGGTAGTTTCATTGACCAACTGGTAAAACTGCTCGACGTTGGTTGGGTGTTGTCGTTGATTTCGATTGTGCTGCGTTTCGCCGACTTCCTGCTCGACTATTTGCTGCAAATCCGCTCGGCGCAAATGAGCCTGTTTTTTTACCATCTGCACATCGGGCTGGTCACCATTCTGCTTACGCGGGCCTTTTTCGTCTGGAAAAACTTCGTCCTCTACCAGCGTTCGCGGCGTTTGCGGCTCACTTGGCAAGTGTTTGAGTACATGCTGTTGGCGAGCCTGTTTTTCAACTTCTTCCGGTTCGACACCGGGCCGGTGTTTTACGTGGTGTTGGCACCGCTGGCGGTCTTGGGCATCATCATGGCCTTCAACCTCAAGTGGGTAGCCTACCTGGATGTCCGCGACAAGTGGAAAGCCATCCTGATTACCTTTCTGCTGGGGCTTTTCTGTGCCTATTTCTACTGGAACCTGACCAACTACTCGCGCAGCCACGAGGTAGTAACCGATTTGTCGCGCAGTGTGTATATCCTCACGTTGTTTGTCTTCGTAGGCGGCTACAGCGTGCTGGCGTTTGCGGTGTTGCTGTTCAACCTGCCCACGTCGGTGGTGTTTGAGCGAAAAATCGAAGAATTGCTTGACTTTCAGAGGTTTACGCAAACTTTCCAGTCGCGGGAAAACGAAGTGCAGGTCTATCAGACCTTGCTCGAAACCACCGCCCGCGCCGCCGATGCCGACGTGGCGTGGCTCATTGTCGCTAACGAAAACCGGCAAATCACGCACGTGCTCACGCGCAACCTGTCGCAGCAGCAGGCGTTGGCAATGGAAAAGCGGATTGTGCGGGAATACCAGTACACGGCCCAACTGCCACTGGTGCGCAACCTGCGCAAAGACACCCTTAACGGCATGGCCGGGCCGGGCTACCGGTCGGTGCTGCTGATGCCGTTGCAGTTCCAAGACAAGACGCACGGCACGCTGGGAATGCTCAAGACCGAGAAGGACGGCTTCTCGACCGATAACGTGGAGTTTGTGGGCACGTTTGCCCGCATGACGGGCGTTGCCATCGAAAATTTTCGCTTGGTGAGCAAGGTGATTGAAAACGAACGCTACCAAGAGTCGCTGAACATTGCCCGCAAGGTGCAGCAAAAACTGTTGCCCACGCATTTTGCCGAAAATGCTCATTTCGAGGCGTTTGCCTCCTCGCAGTCGGGCGACGAGGTGGGCGGCGACTA
>JALOMD010000673.1 GCA_025455595.1 Cytophagales bacterium
GATGATTGCCAAGCTCATCGTGAGTGCGCAGACGCGCGAAGAGGCCATTGTGCGCATGAAGCGGGCCTTGCAGGAGTTCGTCATCGAAGGCATCAAAACCACGATTCCGTTTCACATCCGCCTCATGGACGACGAAGGCTTCCGCTCCGGCAAGTTCACGACTTCGTACCTCGACACATTCGATTTTACAGGCTTGTGAGTTTAGTCTTTAGTCTTGGGTCGTGAGTTTTTAGTTAAAAAGCCTCTCCGATTCGTCGGGGAGGCTTTTTGGTTTTACTTTGTCAGAACTGTGATTTTACAGTTATTTTTGTGATGGACATGATTGTATTCAGACAGCCTTCCTGTCGGCAGACAGGGATTACAAGATGAACAGGATTTTCATGTCCATCACGAAAATCACAATAAAATCACGGTTCAGACAAGAAAGCGTTTTGAGCAAAAATTGCCCAAAACGCTCTTCCGCATTCCGAAATCCGCATTCTGCATTTCAATCATTCTCTCATTCAATCATTCAAAATTAAAGTAGCTCGCGGGCCGGATCCCAAAACAGGCGGTCAAAATCCTTCACTTGGTCGTTTTCCACTTCCACGCCCTCGGCTTCCAGCAGGCCTTGCATGGCATCGGGGCCACCGAAAAAGTGCTTGCCCGTCAGCACGCCGTTGCGGTTGATGACCCGGTGTGCCGGAATGCCAGCCTGCGCGTGCGAACTAATCATGGCCCAGCCCACCATCCGCGCCGACCGCTTGGCTCCCAAAAACGCGGCGATGGCCCCGTAGGTGGTCACGCGGCCGGACGGCACTTGGCGTACTACTTCGTACACGTTCTCAAAAAAATTGCGTTTCTCGTCAGATTCGGCCATTGATTGAAGAAGTTGTTTCGTGTTTGGCGTTTTGGGCGAAATTTGTCCGAACCATGATTCGTAGGATTAAAGGATTAACATGATTTTTCTTTTCTAATCAAGGCAATCTTTTAATCCTACGAATCATGGTTCGGACAAACCCCTGTTGCGCGACGAAAATACGGCTATTCTTACGCATCGGCGACTTGTTCGGCAACAATAATTGTTCTATCATTAGGTCAAGTTGCGCATTCAGATATTCCGTCTTCCACTATGTTTCTGCCCCGCTTCACAACCCTGTGGCTCGCTGCTGCGCTGCTGACTGGCTGTTCTCCAAAAAGCCAAGACACGTCAAAACAAGCCGTCGCACCTGATTCGGACGGGCTGGCCTTGGTTTCGGCCGACTCTGCCGCTCCGGTTGCCGACTCGCTGGCCGTTGATTTGCTTGCCTTCAAGGAACAAGGCTTGCTGACACCCGTGTCCACGGTGCGCGTTGCCGACGACCCGGTGTTTCACAAAGCCAAAACGTTCCGGGCCGTTGACCTGCGGGTTTTGCTGCGCAAACATCTACCGCTCAACACTTTGGATACAGCCAATACGCAGGTGGTTTTTGAATGCGAAGACGGCTACAGCCCCTCGATGCCCCTGCGCGACTTGCTGGCGAGGCAGTCGTACTTGGCTGTGGCAGACGCGGATGCGCCTGCCGGACAAGACTGGATTAACGCCGTAAAAGAAGGCCGCGAAATGAAAGTAGCTCCGTTTTACGTGGTCTATACCGATGTGCCCGCCGACGACTACCGCTACAAATGGCCCTACAACTTGGTGCGCCTGCGGCTGGTGCCCGCCACCGACGAAACCAAAGTGCTGTTGCCCAAAGACGGCCTGATGGTCAAGGGCTACGACTTGTTCCGCACGCACTGCCTCACCTGCCACGCCCTCAACGGCGTGGGCGGCCAAATGGGGCCGGAACTGAACTACCCCATGAACGTGACCGAATACTGGCAGCCCGAACACCTCCGGGCGTTTGTCAAGAATCCGTCGGCGTACCGGAACAACTGCAAGATGCCGCACCTGAGCTACCTGACGGATGCGCAGATTGACGAAATCCTGAAATACGTGGGCTACATGAAGGATTTCAAGACGCTGGCGAAACGGTGAAAGGAATGCGGAATTCGGAACGGGGAATGCGGAAAGCGTTTCGGGCAAATTTTGCCTAAAACGCCTTTACGTCTTGAATCGCGGATGAAACGGATGGCGCGGATTGCACGGATAGGTTTCTGATGTGCAGTCGCGTCTGTCTTGAGGTTTTTAGGACTCACACAAAGTCAAGCCGAAGGTACGAACGAAAAGGCCAGCGCACAGGGGCGTTAGCCCCGGTATCTTCGTAGCACGAACGTACACCGGCCGGGCAAACAGGGGCATAGCCCTGACATCTTGCCCGCCTTCGTCTGCCGAAGATTTCAGGGCTAACGCCCTTGTGCCGCAGGCTTGGCACCAGTGCTACGAAGATGCCGGGGCTACGCCCCCGGATAGTCAAGCGCATGGGCCTTTTGCGTAAGCCATAGTTTTTTATCCGCGCAATCCGCGTCATCCGTGCGAATCCACGATTCAAGACCAAATTCCACTTTGGCATCAACCTTGCGGGCGAAAACAAGCCACGCAGCGTTTTGGCAGATTTTTGCCCAAAACGGACAAGTCGAATTTTAAAACACGCTTTTTCATGAAATACATCCTACGTTTCGTCTTGTTGTTCGCCGTCTTATTCGCCTGCAAGCCGATGCGGCAACTGCCTGATGTTCAGGCATCTAATTTACCGGTCAAAAATCCGGCTTTACTCACGGCCTCCGCCGACACTTTGCCCAAAAGCCGTCCGTCTTCAAAACGCTACGGATGGTGCGCCAACTGAAGCGAATGACACCGCAGGACACTTCGAGGCTCTACACCCGCCGCGCCACACCTGACCTGCGACCCATGAATCGGTTGGCCAATACGTCCATGTGGATGGGCATTTTGGCTTTCGTATTTTTTGTTGTGGGGATACTCTTGTTGGGCATCCTGCTGGGCGCAATAGTTTCGACACTGTTCGCCATAGCGGCACTCGTCACGGGCATAGTCAGTCTCTCAGATTTTCGCCGCCACCCCGATTTATTCCGAGGTAAGCAGCGAGCCGTAGTCGGAATTACCTTGGGCGGCACGTTCTTGTTCATCACCCTGCTGCTGGCCGCGATTATAACCATTATCCTCCTTACCCAATTCTGATAAAGCCACAAACGCGATGTTGCGTTTCAGACCGGCCAGTTTGGTGCGCTGCACCGGCGATTCGCGGAAAATTGCCCGAAACACCTCTTCGGTGATTTCCTGCCAGTCGGCGGGCTTCATGTCGGCCAAGGCGGGGTTGGGCTGGAACTGCGGCTCTCGGTGCGGACGCGAAAAACGGTTCCACGGGCACACGTCTTGGCAGATGTCGCAGCCGAAAATCCAGTTCTCGAACTTGCCCTGCACATCGGCGGGGATTTGCTCCTTGAGTTCGATGGTAAAATACGAGATGCACCGGCTGCCGTCAACCACGTACGGGGCCGGGATGGCACCCGTCGGGCAAGCGTCCATGCAGCGGGTGCAGGTGCCGCAGTAGTCTTTCACCGGGCCGTCGGGTTCCAGTTCCAAGTCCAGAATCAACTCGCCGATGAAAAAGAAACTGCCCATGTCGCGGTTGAGCAGGTTGGTGTGCTTGCCCACCCAGCCCAGGCCCGACTTGCTGGCCCACGCCTTGTCCATCACCGGAGCCGAGTCCACAAACGCCCGGCCGTTCACCTCGCCGATTTCCTCTCGAATGAAGCCAATCAGGTCTTTCAACTTGTCTTTCAGCACGAAATGGTAGTCGCGGCCGTAGGCGTACTTGGAGATTTTCAGGTCTTCGGGATTGGTAAAAAGCTCTTTCTCAGGAAAATAATTGTACAGCACCGACACCACCGACTTGGCCCCGTCCACCAGCAGCCGGGGGTCGAGACGTTTGTCGAAGTGGTTGGCCATGTAGGCCATCTGCCCGTGCATGTTTTGGTTCAGCCA
>JALOMD010000674.1 GCA_025455595.1 Cytophagales bacterium
TGCGTGGCAGGCTTCGGAGGGGGTTGGGGGAGGCCCTTACTTCGGCAACGCAACCGTGTCTATCACGTGAATCACGCCGTTCGACTGGTTCACGTCGGCAATGGTTACCATAGCCGTGTTGCCCGACTCGTCCATTACAGCCACGTTTTTGCCACTCATCATGGCCGTCAGTGTGCCGCCGCTCACGGTTTTGAGCATGGCTTTACCGTTGCCGTCTTTAATGGCTTTCACGACATCTTTGGCGTTGAACTTGCCCGCCACCACGTGGTAGGTCAGGATTTTAGTCAGTTGGTCTTTGTTTTCAGGCTTCAGCAGCGTCTCCACCGTGCCAGCCGGCAGTTTGTCGAACGCGGCGTTGGTGGGTGCAAACACCGTGAACGGCCCTTTGCCTTGCAGCGTCTCCACCAGTCCGGCGGCTTTCACGGCCGCTACCAGCGTAGTGTGGTCTTTGGAATTCAACGCGTTTTCGATGATGTTTTTGCTCGGATACATGGCCGCGCCGCCTACCATTACGGTTTTTTCTTTTGCGTTGCCGCTCATGTTCTGGGCAGTTGTGTTCAAGATAGAGGCAACAGCCAATAGGGCTACGCCGCCAATGGTTAACAATGACTTTTTCATGGGGTTGTTTTTTTGGTTTAGGACAAGTTGTTTGAATTAGCAATTGTCGGCCGACGAACATACCTACGGAGCCGGGCGGAAAACGGATTGCGGGAAGTGAAAAAAATGCGAAAAGGCATGGGGCTTGGGGCAAAACCGTTTTGGGCGATTTTTGCCCAAAACGCCTTGTGTCTGACGCAAGCGTCCGCTTGTGCCTACAATTTGACCAGCGTCCGCTGGTCGCGAGCCGAAGACTCGCAAAGAACGGCACCACGCCGATGGGCATTTCCTTGAAAAGAACAAGTGGGGAGCGTTTTGAGCGATTTTTGCCCAAAACGCTTTGATGGACATACCGCTGACAACAGCTTTTGCAAACCTATCGGTTTGCGACCAGCGGACGCTGGTCAAATTGTAGGCACAAGCGGACGCTTGCGCCAGTGTGCGAGGCACCAAGAATAGAAGCGGTACGAAAAACAAAAAACCTCCCCGTTTCCGAAGGAGGTTTTTGAATTCACTGTTTGATTCGTAGTGCGTTTCAAGCAAAAATTGCCAAATCCCACACTTGGCGGGAACGCTTAAAACGCCACTAAAAATCCTGTCGGATTTTGCACAGGCTGAAGCATGTGCTACATAATCAGCGTTTTGGGCAAAAAACGCCCAAAACGCTTTATTAATTCTGAATTCACAATTCTGAATTCAGAATTAACCATTGCCCAGCACTTCTTTCACGCGGGCGGCGGCTTCCTTGAGTTGCACGGCCGAATAGACTTTCAGGCCCGACTCGTCAATGATGCGGGCACCTTCTTCGGCGTTGGTGCCTTGCAGGCGCACGATGATGGGAACCTTGATGTCGCCGATTTTCTTGTAGGCTTCCACCACGCCGTTGGCCACCCGGTCGCAGCGCACGATGCCGCCGAAAATGTTGATCAGGATGGCCTTTACGTTCGGGTCTTTGAGGATGATGCGGAAACCGGCTTCCACGGTTTGGGCGTTGGCACCGCCGCCCACGTCGAGGAAGTTGGCCGGCTTGCCGCCCGACAGTTGGATGATGTCCATCGTGGCCATTGCCAGGCCCGCGCCGTTCACCATGCAGCCCACGTTGCCGTCCAGTTTCACGTAGTTCAGGCCCGACTGGCTGGCTTCGATCTCGAGCGGATCTTCTTCGTTCAGATCGCGCAGGTCGGCGTAGTTGGTGTGGCGGTACAGGGCGTTGTCGTCCAGGTTCACCTTTGCGTCAACGGCCAGTATCTTGTTGTCCGATGTTTTCAGCACCGGGTTGATCTCGAACATCGCTGAGTCGGTTTCCACGTAGGCGCGGTACAGGGCGGTGATGAATTTCACCATTTCCTTGAACGCTTCGCCTTCCAAACCCAGCGCAAAGGCCACGTTGCGGGCGTTGTAGGGTTGCAGGCCGGTCACGGGGTCAATCCGCTCCTTCACGATTTTTTCGGGGTGGCTGTGGGCCACTTCCTCAATGTCCATGCCGCCCTCGGTGCTGGCCACGATGACGTTGCACGAATGTGCCCGGTCGAGCAGGATGCTCATGTAGTATTCTTTCGGCTGGCCGGGGCCTTCGTAGTACACGTCTTGCGCAATCAGCACTTTGTGTACTTTCTTGCCTTCGGGGCCGGTTTGGATGGTTTCCAGCACGTCGCCGATGAGGCTTTTGGATATTTCCCGCACCCGGTCAAGCGACATGGCCACTTTCACGCCGTTCATGCCCGAGTTTTTGGTCTTGCCCTTGCCCCGGCCCCCGGCGTGGATTTGCGACTTGACCACGTAAACGCCGTTGGTCAGTCCGGCGGCTTGCAACTGCCGGGCGGCTTCAACGGCCTCGTCGGGTGTATAGGCCACGGTGCCTTCTTGCACTTTTACGCCGTAGCCTTTCAGGATTTCCTTGGCTTGATATTCGTGGATGTTCATAGTGAAAAAGCCCCCCGACCCCCGAAGGGGGAGTTTTGAATGGATGAGTTTCCCCTTCGGGGGTTAGGGGCTTGGCCGCGAATCTAAACAATAAATCGGGCCGCTCAAAAATCCGGTGTTTTTTCGGTAATTCGCCGGGAGAATGTCAGAACCTCTGATTGAACCTGATTAGTATG
>JALOMD010000675.1 GCA_025455595.1 Cytophagales bacterium
GTGAGGGTGTTGCGGTACCAAATCGAGTTGGCGGGCGAGAAGTTGACCGTGCGGTCGATGCCGTTCAGGTACTCGGACAGCGACCGGAACGAGGCGTTGAGTTCCTCGTCGGTGAGGCCGTCGAGGCGCAGGGCCTTGCCGATGCCGTCCTTGGTGGTGCCGTCGGCTCCGTTCTTGGTCATGGCCACGGCCATCGCCACGCTGAACGGGGAGACGAACTGGTTCTGGTCGGCAGGCTTCAGGTCGTTGAGCCGTGCAAAGGTGTCGAAGGCGAAGGCGGTGCTGGCCGAGACGGCCTTGGCCTCGCCGACGCGCAAGGCACGCACGTTGGGCGTGTTGTCAGGGGCTACGGTCTCGCGCTGGCAGGAAAACAACAACAGCCCGCAGACGGGAATCAAGACAAGTATGGGTTTCATGGATAGTCGGGATTGGTTTGGACAAAAGGATTGGTTCTATCCACTATGACCCCGAAACCGGCCCGATGGTTGCATGGCTGTGAAAAAAATGACTACGAGGCGTTTTAGGCAATTTTTGCCCAAAACGCTTGCCCAAATTACCGTTTGTAGCACTTGTCTTCCGAACTTGCCACCGTAACCAATCATCAAATGAAAGACCCGAAAGGAAAATTCTATTTCAATGTGATTTTGCTGCCGCTTGCCGTGGCCGTTGTCGTGCTGGGCTTGGTGCTTTTCCTGCACTTTGGCGAATATGTAAGCTTGAGCGATGCGATTTATGGCTATAGCCTGCCACTTGCCGCATTTTTCTTTCTGTCCATGCGCAATAACCGCGACTGGCTGCGACTGCCCGACGGCTCGTATCGAAACATAAAAAACCAGCCGTTGCGATTGTCACAAGCCAGCGAACCGCAACGTTACGAAGAGGAATTTTTTTTGTCGAAAAAAGAGCAAGTCATTACCACTCTTGTGGGTGCGGCCATGATGGTCGGCGGAGCGGTTGTGATGGTGCAAATGCAGAAAAGCATCCTGTTCCCGATTTCCTCGGCTTTGGTTGGGGCTGGTCTGTTGCACTTGGGTATCAAGGGTTTCCTCGACAAAACGCCGAAACTCAAAATAGCCGAAACGGGCCTGTGGACGAACAAACTGGGCTTTGTGAGCTGGGACGAGATTTCAGAAACCCGGGTGGTTGAGGAAAATACAGGCCGTGCGCCACAGACTGTCCTGTACATTTACCTGAAAGGAACTGTTTTTGCGGAAGCAAACAGGCCGGACGAGGCACTTACTTTGACGGATATTGCCGGGAAGGAAAACGTCAAAGAGGCGATACACAGACTTTCGACGAGATGAGCGTCATTAGATGGTGAAATGAACCACGAAGGCGAGCTTTGGCAAAGCTCGGAGCTTTGCCAAAGCTCGCCTTCGTGGTTTTAAACGTTTTTTGCCTAAAACGCCTCGTAACATCCCCAGTCAATCCACTCCCGCATCGCCCGCCGCTTTGTACAGGCCGATTTCAGACAACAACAGCGGCGCACCGGCTGTAGCAGCCGTCACGCGGATTTGCGTGGCCGCAGTTGGCTTGATGCGCAGGATGCGTTTGTAACCTACAGTGGTGCCTTTGGCCACCGGTTGCCACTGTGCGTTCACGCGGGCCTCCACCGTAAATTCTCGTATCCGCTGGCCCAATGCAATCGGTTCGGCCAGCACGATGCGGTCGAAGGCGGTGGGTTTGCCCAAGTCAATCGTCACAGTGGCTTGGCTGGTGCCGTCGGCGGTGGCCCAGTAGGTGTCGGGGTTGCCGTCGGTGCAGCGGCTGGCGGCGTAGGTTTTGCCGCGTGTGTTGCTGGCGGAAGCGGATTTGCCCTGCGCCAAGTTGGTACGGAATGTTTCGTCCAGCACCGCCCGCCATTCCCTAAGCCGCGCCACGTCGTTTTCGTGAACCAATCCGCGCCGGTCGGGCGGCAGGTTCAGCAGCAGCACGCCGTTTCGCCCCACCGACTTGTAGTAAATGTCCAGCAGTTGCTCCAGCGTTTTCACCTTGTCGTCTTCGGCGGCGTGGTAAAACCAGCCCGGCCGCACCGACACGTCGCATTCGCCCACGAGCCAGTCCTTGCCGTCGGGTTGACCGGTGTTCAGGTACTTGTAGCCCGGCGAGTCGGCCTTCCCGATTTCCACCGTGCTTTTGTCTAACAGCGACCAGTTGGTTTCGCCCGCGAAGCCTTTTTCATTGCCGATCCAACGCACGTCCGGCCCGGCATCGGAGAAAATCACGGCGTTGGGCTGTAGTTCACGGATGATGCGCCGGTAGCCTTCGAAGTCGTATTCCATGTCGCGGGCGTTTTCGCCTTTCGCGCCGTCCATCCACACTTCGCTGATTTCGCCGTAGTTGGTGAGCAGTTCGCGGAGTTGGTTCTTGTAATAGTCGTTGTAGGCGGCAGTGCCGTAGCTGGGTTCGTGACGGTCCCACGGCGAGAGGTACACGCCGAATTTCAGCCCAGCTTTTCGGCACGCGTCGGAGAGTTCCTTTACTATGTCGCCCTTGCCGTTTTTCCACGGACTGTTTTTCACCGAATGCTCGGTGTAGCGGCTGGGCCACAGGCAAAACCCGTCGTGGTGCTTGGCCGTCAGGATGATTTGCTTCAGGCCCGCGTCGCGGCAGGTTTGCACCCACTGGTTCACGTCCAGTTGCGTCGGGTTGAAAATCTGCGGACTTTCGGTGCCGTCGCCCCACTCGCGGTC
>JALOMD010000676.1 GCA_025455595.1 Cytophagales bacterium
ACCGCCGACGACTTGGCGAAACTGATGCAGATGTACTTGCAAATGGGCGAATACGGCGGCCAGCGGTTCATTTCCGAAGCCACGCTGCGCACATGGACGCGGTACAACGATGTAAATTTCAGCCGCCGGGCCATCGCCTTCGACAAGCCCGACCCCAAAACACCCGGCCTCAGTGCCGCCGCCAGTGCCAGCCCCGACAGTTTCGGGCATTCGGGTTTCACGGGCACCTTCGCCTGGGCCGACCCGCAGCACCAAATCGTTTATATTTTTCTATCCAACCGCGTGTATCCTACGCGTAACAACAATAAACTCGGCAGCCTCAACATTCGCACCGGGGCGCAGCAAGCCATTTACAACGCATTGATTAAGTCAGAGGTCAGAGGTCAGAAGTCAGAATAGGCGTGCCGTTTTGGGCAATTTTTGCTCAAAACGCCAAACCTCACTCCCGACCTCCTGCTGGAAGGAGTGCGCCTTGCGATTGACTCATATTTCAAACATGTTTGCACGAGAGGCTCTTATGGTTGAAAAGTCATCTCTCCTGTGGGGACATCAAACGAGAGTTTGATGGGCCAACCTTGTGTGGCTGGGGCCGGGGGTGAGGGAGCACGGCGTTTTGAACAAAAACGGCAAAAACGCGGAAACCCCCACGCAACCCAAGCAGCGGCTAACCGACAAAATCGTATATTGCGTCAGGATTTTTTTCCTTCATAGAACCCTCAGGTCGTTTTCCCGGCCAAAACAAGCCCCAACTAAAGTTCACGAATATGTAATACTGCATACTAACTACTGAATACTTACAAAAGTACACTCCCGTATCGAACATGAGGTTCGCCATTGTTTTGTTAAGTTGCCTGCACTTGGCGGCTGTTTCTGTTGCCCAATCCGTACCCGCCATCACTCGCACGGACAGCCTGTACAACCTGACTTCCCAAAGCCGGTTTTTCATAGATTCAACAGCTGCCTTGTCGTTTGTACAGGCGCAGGCTACCCCGTTTCGCCCCTACGACACAAAAACCCTGCAACGCGCCGACTGGCGTGATGTGGTTTGGTTCAAGGTTACCGTAAACAACCCCACCGATTTGCCCAGCACATGGCTGCTGCACACCGGCAAAGCCAGTTTCGTGGATGTGTTTATCCGCCAGCCCGACGGGCGTTTCGTACAAAAGAAATCGGGCTACTACCGAACCAACGCCGAACGCGACGAGTTGCGTGCCAAGGAAAACTCGGTACACATAACGCTGCGGCCCGGCACCAACGAGTGGTACGTGCGGTACGAAAACCAACTCCGCATTCCCATCGGCCCGCGTCTGTTGTTGCAGCCGACGGACAGTTGGAACGAGTTCATCATCGAGCGGAACTTGTACGAAGGCATCGCCCAAGGCGTGTTGCTGGTTTTGTTCCTGTACAACATTTTGCTGTTTTTTATCCTAAAACGCCGCACCTACCTTTTCTACAGCCTGTACATTTTCGCGTTGGCCGTGTTTTACCTCAACGTCTATAACCTCGGCCGCGAGTTGCTGCTCGGCGGCTTCCCCCGGATTTTCGACTTCAACTGGGCCGCCTTGCAGGGCGTGGTCATTTTCCTGCTGCTGTTCATCAGCCATTTCCTCAACACCGCCGAGCGGTTTCCGCGCATCCACCGCAACATCCGCTGGCTTATCGTGGCAAACGTGGCTTGGGGCGTGGCAGGCTCGTTGTACTTGTTCGTCACCAAAGACTTGGCGAGCATTTTCTTCGTCCATCGGTACTTCAACATGGTGCAGTTTGTCAACGTGCTGGTGCTGTTGGGATTCTTTTGGGTCAGTCGCACCCGCTTGGCCCGCTACTTGGTGCTCAGCACGCTGCCGCTGATTCTGGGCGGTTTGTGGGACGTTGTTTTCCGCAACGCCTCCGATGTCACCCGCGTCCACATCAACTATTTCCAAGTCGGGGCCATTGTACAGTTGGTGCTGTTCTCGCTGTGCATCGGCTACAAGCTGCGCGACGAGGAACGCAAACGCCGCCGGGCCAAGGAAAAACTCATCCGGCAACTGCGCGAAAACGAACAATTGAAAGACAAACTCGCCCGGTCGCTGGAAAAAAAGGTGCAGCAACGCACCGCCGAACTGCAAGCAGCCAACGAAAACCTCGCCGCCCTGAACAGCGAAAAAGCCCGCATCTTGTCCATCGTAGCCCACGACCTGAACGCCCCGCTCAACGCCCTGAAAGGCATGTTGCAGATTTTCGAGAACAATTTGCTCACTGAGAAGGAACTGCGCGAACTGGCACCGGTGGCAAACCGCGATGTGCACCACGTGGCCGGGTTGCTCAACAACCTGCTGGTGTGGGCACGCAGCCAGATGAGCGGAGCCGCCTTGCAGCCGAGCCTGCTGGACTTACATTCGCTGGCCGACGAAACGCTGCAATTGCTTCACACCGCCGCCGAAAGCAAGGGTGTCCGCTTGTACAATCGCGTTGACGGCTCGCCAACGGCCCATGCCGACGAGGAAACCATCAAACTGGTGTTGCGGAATCTGGTGTCGAATGCCATCAAGTTCACTACCGCAGGCGGGGCGGTCACCGTCACTGCCACGGCAAGAGGAAGCCAGGTGGAAATTGCCGTACAAGACACCGGCAAAGGCATCCGGCCCGAAAACATGGAAAAACTGTTCGGCAACGAGCCGTTTACGCTGCGCGGCACGGC
>JALOMD010000677.1 GCA_025455595.1 Cytophagales bacterium
GTTTAATTAACGCGTAAATTCAAATGTACCCCAGTATAGTGTGCCACAGACCGAGGTGGCTGGGGTTTTGATATTTGAAAAGATACTATTTTCTGTCAAATCATCCGTTTTAACAGATTTTTGCCCAAAACGCCCAACCATTAACAATCAACCATTCTATCATTCACTCATTCCATCACTCACTCATTCAAAATTATTCAGAACGCAGCGATTTCACAGGGTTTGCCAACGCCGCTTTGACCGCTTGGAAACCGACCGTAAACAGAGCCACCACAACCGACAGCAGCCCGGCCACGGCAAACATCCACCAGCCGATGTCAATGCGGTACGGATAGTTTTGCAGGAACCGGCTGGCCGTCCACCAGGCCGCCGGAAAGGCAAACACACACGCCGCCGCCACCAATTTCAGGAAGTCGGACGACAGCAGCCTGACGATGCTCATCACGCTGGCTCCCAGCACTTTGCGGATGCCGATTTCCTTGGTACGTCTCTCCGCCGAAAGCGTCGCCAGGCCAAACAAACCGATGCACGAAATGAAAACCGTCAGCACGGCGGCGAAAGAAATGATTTGTTTCCAGCGGGCCTCTTTTTCGTATTGCTTGCGGTTTTCTTCGTCTTTGAAACTGTATTCGTAAGGTTGCGTCGGAAACTGCGATTTGAAGGTTTTCTCTATAAATTTCAGTGTTTTCGGCACGTCCGTCGGCTTGATGCGGACAAAGAACTGACCGAAGCTGTTCATCTGCGGGTCGGTGGTGAACAGTTGCGGCTTGATTTTGTCATACAGCGATTCGTGGTGATAATCGCGCACCACGCCAATCACTTTGTATTTGTGGTTGCGGAAGAAGAAATCAACCGTTTGGCCGATGGGGTCTTTCCAGCCCGCCTCTTTCACAAACGCCTCGTTGACCAAAACCGACTGCGACGAATCGGACGGAAACGCCGGTGAGAAATTACGGCCTTTGAGCAACTTCAGACCGAATATTGGCAAATAATCCTGGTCAACCATTTCCACGGCGTACATGATTTCCTGCGTGCCGTTTACCCGGGAACCTGTGTACCAAGTCCCGTTGTGACGCGGCGCGGCAGTTTGAATTTCGGGGTTTTTCAGCAGTTCGTTGCGGAAAGTTTGTGCTTTCAAGTAGTCAATCCGGCCCGTGTTGAAACGCACCACGTTACGGTCGTTGTAGCCCAAGTCAAGCGTGGTGAGCAGGTTGAATTGGGCGTACAGAATCAACGTGCCGACAATCAGAAACGTGGAAAGCGTGAATTGGAAAACCACCAAGCTTTTCTGCAACCACGCCCGGCCCGAGAACGCAAACCGCCCGTACAGTGTCGCCACCGGATTGAAGCCCGACAACACCAAGGCCGGATAGAAACCCGCCAAAAAGCCCGTGAGCAGGAACAGAGCCAGATAACTCGAAACCAACGGAATGTCTATCAAATAGCTCAGCGACAAGGCTTTGTTGGCCAGCGTGTTAAAGAAAGGCAACGTCACTTGCACCAGTATAATCGCCAACAGGAACGCCAGAAAACTCAATACAAACGACTCGCCCAAAAACTGCCTGATCAATTGTCTTCGGTCGCCGCCCACCACTTTGCGAATACCGATTTCTTTGGCCCGTTTCAGCGAATGGGCCACGGTCAGGTTCACGAAATTCATGCAGGCAATCAGCAGAATGAACACCGCAATGCCCGTCAGAATGTACGAATAGACCGGATTGCTGTCATCTTTCAGTCCGTTGTCGGCGCGGTAGTCGGTGCTGAGGTGCATGGCCAGCAGCGGCTGCAATTTGTAGGCAATCTTATGTTTGTAGTTCCATTTCTCTCGGGCCTCGGCCAATTGCTGCCTGGCCTCCGAAACAAAAATGCGGGCAAATTTCGCTTCCACTTTTTTCACATCCGCGTTGGGACTCAACAGTACAAACGTGTTCAGATAGAAATTTATCCACTGGTCGTCCTGTTGCTTGTCGCGGTGCATGGGCATCAGCATTTCGATTTTGACCGACGAATTCTGCGGTGATTTTTTGGTGACGGCACTGACCGTAAAATCCTTGAAGCCGCCGTCATAGTCAATCGAAAGCGTCCGGCCGACAACCGATGTGGTGCCGAAAAACCGTTCGGCCACGTCTTCTGAAATCACCACCGAATTAGGGTCTTTCAGCGCGTCTTTCGGCGAGCCTTCCAAAAAATCAAAAGCGAAAATGGAAAAGAACGAACTGTCCACTTTCATGGCCTCCTGCGTGAACACATCGGCACCTTTTTTGATGTGAAACTGGGCACCGGAAACCCGTACAAAATCCTCAATCTCAGGCACTTGTCGCTTGAATGCCGGGCCGGGCACCATGCCCGTGCTGCCAAACTTGGTGACGTTGCCTTCGGGACTGGTTTCGTCCACCACGATGCGGTGGATGCGGTCGGCCTTGGGTTGAAAACGGTCATAGCTGACTTCGTCTTTCGTGTACAAAATTATCAACATGCAGCAGGCCAGCCCGATGCTCAGTCCGGCGATGTTGATCAGCGAATAGACTTTGTTCCGCCGCAAATTGCGCAATGCGATTTTCAAATAGTTGTAGAACATAAACAGGCAGGTTTTGGAGTTTCAGAAGATACTAGTTTTTTCAATGTTGAATGAGAGAATGATGGAATGAGTGAATGGTTGATTGTTAATGGTTGGGCGTTTTG
>JALOMD010000678.1 GCA_025455595.1 Cytophagales bacterium
AAAAGCCTGTTGTAACGAACATCAAGGTTTTCAAAAGGCACATTCAGAACATGATGTTCATGGAGTTGTATCAGTGTACTGTCATCAATGGTGGCCGCGTTGGTGTAGTTGATTCTTTTGAGATAATTGCTTGTGTTCATAATGTAGAGACCTTGTTACGTACATTTAGCGTTTGTAAGCCGAAGCCGGTGGCTCAGGTGAAAACGAGGCAAATGTTAATCACTGACAGGTTTTACCAAAATATCGCCAAACGTGACATCTGTGTGGTGTGCCAGCAGCAACGCGCCGCCTTTGTTGTGTAGAGAAGGCTCGTTTTCAAAGGCCTCAAATGTCCAGCCCGGCGGCTCAGGCGAGGCGTATCTCCAGATTTTCACACGGTAATGTATCCGGCCGTCTTTTAGGGTAACCACCCGGTGCTTGAAGCCGTATTTCTCGCCGATGACAACCGTCCATTTGCTGGTTTTGTCTTCGCTGTACAGTTTCTCGCCGTCAAAAATCCGCCAGTGACACGTCTGTAAATCCTTGGATAACATGAACTCGGCCGTGGCACCCAGCGGAAACCATTTCCGGTGTGGTTGCAGTGTGTCTGTATCGTGACCTGGCCAATAGACGGCAATGGCGGCATGGCTCACATTGTATGTCGGCGGGCCGTCTTCCGGCGGCGTAAATGCGTGGAAAACAACCGTCGTTTGCACTTCGTAGTTTTGCCACGACTGGTTGCCGAAACCCAGTGTCCGGTCGTAATAAGGCGTTACGGTTCGGATGCCTTCTGGCGTGATTCTCCACTGCCCGTCAATGACCTGCAACGCTTTCTGAATATTTTTTTCCTGTCGCCAATTAACTGTAAACGGTAGTTTCCAATCGGACTTTTGGGAGTAATGAATACGCACCGTTCTCCTTTTGGTTCTGTTCTCTGTATCTGTCAACTTGATTTCCACTATGTTTTTTCCGTTCTTCAACAGAGCGGTATCTATATCAATGTTAAAATCCCCTGCATTTGCCAATCGATGCAAATCACAGCCCAGTGTCAGTGGCTTCCAATCGCTTTTGTTCAGAGAATATTGAAGCTGTTTGACTTTGTCGCGAGGCGTTACCTGTCCCAAAACATTAATCCGGTGTTGCGAGCTTCCTCGTAGGAAATACTGTTCGTCGCCGTACCACAGGACAATTTCTGCATCCGTCGTAGGCGGAGATGCCAAAGTGAACAGACTAACAAGGAGGAATGATGCCAGCATCGTTTTACAAAAGAATTCATACTGAAACAAAAGACTGATTGGGTGTTTTCGCGGTTGCAAGTTGTTGCTTTTCAAGCCATTCATCATTCGGCGTTACGTGTTCGATTTCAATATTGGTATTAATTCCCAAGTCCGCATTTGCACTTCCAAATTGGTACTAAGTGGCGTTTTGGTCGTTCCCGCCTATTGCGGGATTTTCAATTTTTGTCCAAAACGCCCCGTATGCAACCCTGATTCGGCTGAAGCCGAATCTACAGAAATGTCACAAATTACGCTTCTTCAACTCCTCCACCGCGTGGTTGGCGGCGCGGGCGGTGAGGGCCATGAACGTGAGCGACGGGTTTTGGTTGCCCACCGAGGTCATGGCCGCGCCGTCGGTGATGAACACGTTCTGGCACGCGTGCAGTTGGTTCCACTGGTTCAGCAGCGAGGTTTTGGGGTCGCGGCCCATGCGGCAGCCGCCCATCTCGTGGATGTCGAGGCCGGGGGCTTGGCCGGAGTCGCTGGGGGAAATGCCGGTGCAGCCCGCCTTGTCGAGCATCTCCGCGCCCTGCGTGAGGAAGTCTTGCAGCACCCGCTCGTCGTTGGCATCGTAGCCTACCGAAACCACCAGTTGCGGCACGCCCCACGCGTCGCGCAGGTCGGGGCTGAGGCGCACGTGGTTTTCGGCTTTGGGAACAGTCTCGCCCTGCATCATCATGAACACGCCCCACTCGCCCGGCCGTGTGATGTTCTCCTTGAAGTCGGCCCCGAAGCCTGCGCCGTGGCCTTGTCCCCAACCCGTCCGGCTGGCCGCAAATGCCACCATGTAGCCGCGCAGAAAATCCGTCTCCTGCTTGAACACATTGCGAAACGACGGCATGAACGCCGTGGTGGGCCGCCGACCGTAGTAATAGCCGTTTTCGTAGCCCTCGAAGCGGGCCGTGAGGCTGCCCCGGTAGTTGTGGAAGGCCACGTATTTGCCCAGCAGGCCGTTGTCGTTGCCGAGGCCGTTGGGAAAACGCTTGGAGGTGGAATTGAGCAGAATCAGGTTCGTATTCAGGCAGGCGGCGTTGACGAAGATAATCTCAGCGTAAAACTCGGTGGCCTGCTTGGTGTTCGCGTCAATCACCCGCACGCCGGTGGCTTTCTGTTTCTGCTCGTCGTAGATAATCGAATGCACCACCGAGTCGGGGCGCAGGGTGAGGTTGCCGGTTTTCGCGGCCCACGGAATGGTGGACGAGTTGCTGCTGAAATACCCGCCGTACGGACAGCCCCGGTAGCACAGGTGGCGGGCTTGGCACTGGCCGCGTCCTTGCTCGGCGTGGATGTGGTTGGGCTTGGTCAGGTGGGCGCAACGCCCGATGATGACGTGCCGGTCGCGGTAGTTTTCGCGAACTTTCTGCTGGATGTGCTGCTCCACGCAGTTGAGTTCAAACGGCGGCAGCACCTCGCTGTCGGGCAGGTGTCTTTGTAACGAATGGGCCAGTCCACCGCAAACCCATCGCGGGCCGGGGCCTCGAACTCGTATTCGCTCCAACGCTGCGTCTGCCGCGCCCAAATCAGCGACTTGCCGCCCACTTGGTAGCCGCGTATCCAGTCGAAGGGCTTTTCCTGTACGTAGGGA
>JALOMD010000679.1 GCA_025455595.1 Cytophagales bacterium
GGATTTGCATGCCGAACGGTCTTTCTGACCCCTGACAAAAGGAATCTTGTCCCCTTGTTGTTTCTTGCAATTTACAACCGCTGCAAACATAGAATGACAGAAGGACTTTTCTAAACACTGTTTGAAATCTTAAACAGTCATATCGTTTACCCACTTCCTTTCATGCAAAAAGTAACTGGTGATTTGGTGGCTTTGGCCTTGAACAACGCGTTTGACGTAATTGTACACGGCTGTAATTGCCAATGTGTGATGGGGGCGGGCGTTGCCAAAACCATCCGGCAGAAATTTCCCCAAGCCTACGAAGCCGACCTGCAAACCCAAAAAGGCGATGCCTCGAAGCTTGGTACCATCAGTTTCGCGACCGTGTCCGTCAACGACAGGGATTTGGTGATTGTGAACGCCTATACGCAGTTCGACTGGCGAGGCTCGGGCATCAAGGCCGACTACCAAGCCATCAGCAGTGCCTTTCGGCTTATCAAGTATCAATTCACTGGGCTTCGCATCGGCTACCCGGCCATTGGGGCCGGACTGGCCGGTGGCGACTGGGCCGCTATATCCGCCATCATCGAGGAGGAACTGGCTGGCGAAGACCACACGTTTGTTATCTACGGCTGACGTAACACGAACCCCAAATACCAGGAACCGGCAAGCGTTTTGGGCAAAATTTGCCTAAAACACCTGCGTTCATTCCCCAAAATACCACTTTTCTCATTTCCCCGGCGTTTTTGACACGATTTTTGCTCAGGTAACGTTAACAATCTACGAAGATTGCCAGTTTACATTACGTTATCCATTGTCCTACAACTTATATGAAAAGAATCATTTTTATGGCTGCGTGGCTGCTTTGCGCCGGATGGGTGCAAGCCCAGTCACCGTCGCAGCGGCGGGTGGAGATTGCGGCACGTGCCCGCGCCGAAAACATGCACATCGTGCCAGTGGAAGAAGACGGCGTGGTGCTGTTCTCGGAGGCTGAGCAGGGCAAGTACGTGTTCACCCGCTACAACACCGACCTGCAACAAGACTGGGCTATTGACTGCCAGGTGAACCCGGCCCTTGACCTCACCCGCTACATCTACCGGAACAAGGCCTTGTACCTGCTCTTCAGCCGTTACAAAACGCCCGTTTACCAAGTCGTGAAACTCAACGTGCGGGCGGGCTTTGCCGCCAAGTACGAGTTCAACTCGCTGGACAGGCTCGACATCGTTGACTTCGATGCCATCGGCAACAACATATTCGTAGCGGGCAAAACCCGCAATGAGCCGGTGTTGCTGCGCATCAACTTGTTGGAACGCCAGACCAAGGTGCTGCCCAGTGCGTTCCGTGTGCGCACCGACATCCAGTCCATCGAGGCCGACAGCGTGCACGGGCTCATCAATGCGGTGTACGTGACCAACAAGGGTCGCGACAAAACCGTATTCGTGAAAACCTACAGCCCGGAAGGCGAAGTGGTGACCAATGCCGCCCTTGCCGCCGACCGCAAAATCCAGTACCAGTTGCTTAACGGCAAGGTGTCGAACCTGAACACGCCGGGCCAGCAGTTGGTGATCGGTACTTACGGCACGCAAGGGCCGGTTTATAGCCGGGCCTCCAATTACAATCCGTGGGGTTGGGGACAAGGCTCGCTGTCAACCTCCACCGCCGACTACTCGCAGGGACTGTACATCACCAAGTTGGAGGGCGGCAAAGAGGTGTTCAACAGGTACTACAGTTTCACGGATTTCAAGAACTTTTTCACCCACATGAGCGGCCGCCAGCAAGAACGGATGCAAGCCCGCATCAAGCGGCAAAAGGAACGTGGCAAAGACCTGCGCCTGCAATACCGCCTGCTGGTACACGACATCATCCAGCGCAACGGCCAGTACGTGATGATTGCCGAGGCGTATTACCCTGAATACCGCAACATGAACAACTGGGGGGGCAGCCCCATGTGGGGCGGCCCTTGGGGCATGGGCATGGGTGGCTTCGGCATGGGCTTCGGCAACCCGTGGGGGCCGTGGGGCTACGGGCCGTATTCGGGCATGCGCAACTATCCGGTTTTCGACGGCTACGTGTACACGCACGCGGTCATTGCGGGCTTCGACATGCAGGGCAACCTGCTGTGGGACAACAGCTTCGGCATCAGCGACACGAAAACATTCGTGCTAAAGGAAAAAGTGAAAGTGGGTTTCGAGGGTGAACATATAACACTGGCCTACAACCAAGGCGGCCGCCTGCGCACCAAAATGATTCGCGGTAACGAAGTGGTGGAGGGCAAGGAATCGGTGGCGTTGTCGGCTGAGTTCGACGGCGACAAGGTGACCAAATCCCAAAACGACGACGTGGAACACTGGTACGGCAACCACTTCTTGGCGTGGGGCTACCAACGCATCCGCAACGACGAAAACGCCCAAGCCCGTGGCCGCCGCGAGGTGTTCTATTTGGAGAAAGTGGGTTTGTAGGTAATCAGTCGTTAGTGGTAAGTGGTCAGTCGTCAGTGGTTGGTGATTATACTGCAATAAAAGGCTGCTTGCGTATTTTCGTGGCTGCAAGTTGATGATTCCCAAGCCATTCATCATTCGGCGTTACGCATTCGATATTCAAAATTGGCGTTAGCAAGCCCGCCGACCGGTTCGGCTATGCCGAGTGAAAGGTTTGCGTTTTGGGCAAAAATCGAAGATGCCGCGACAGGCGGTATTG
>JALOMD010000045.1 GCA_025455595.1 Cytophagales bacterium
GCGGGGATGAATTCCGGCGTTTGGCGACGGAAGCCTATCGGCTGGCTGGCAAACCCGCACCGGGGTTCAATCCGGGCGTAAACACCGATTGGCAGGAGGAACTGATCAAGCCGGGCGTGCAAACCGACCACAATGTTTCGGTGTCGGGTGGCAGTGAAAAAAGTACGTTTCTGGTATCGGCTGGGTATTTCAGCCAAGACGGAACCATCGTGGGGCCGTGGTTCAAGCGGTATTCGTTTCGTGTCAATTCCGACATGACCCGTGGCCGTTTTCGCGTGGGAGAAAGCCTTTATCTGGCCCACACCGACCAACGCCGCGTGAACGGATTGCCTTTTGAGGAAGTAGCCCGCATGTGGCCCACCATTCCCGTCTATGACCCCAACGAGCCCACCGGCAGCGGTTTTGGATATGGCAACCTGAACAACAACACGTTTGGCACCAACCCCATCGGGTTGCAACTCAAGGATGCCAATCTGGGCAAAGGCTATAAAATGCAAGGCAGCGCGTTTGCAGAGTATAAAATTACCGATTTCCTGACGTACAAAGTGCTGTTCGGGTTGGACTTTTTCCTTGCCAACGACAAATTCATCACCGGACGCGGGGCCTTGCGCCAAAACAATCCCGCCGCCCTGAACGAAGTGTCCGACAATCGTAACATCTTCTTTAACACACTGCTTGAAAACACGCTGAATTTCAATAAGACATTTGGGCAACACGCGGTTAGTGCGTTGGCCGGTTACACGCGTCAGTCCATAAACGAAGAGTATTTGAACGCCATTGTAGCGGGCATTCCTTCGAGCAATTTTCCGGTGCAAGGAGCCGGAACAGCCAATCCCCGTACGGGCGGTGCGCAAATTCGTCAGGGCATCGTTTCCTGGCTGGGTCGGGTGGACTACACGTTCAAAGACCGTTATTTGCTGCAAGCCAATTTCCGCGCCGATGCTTCGTCCCGTTTTCCGGCCAACAACCGTTGGGGTTTCTTTCCGTCGGTATCGGCAGGCTGGCGCATCAGCCAGGAGCCTTTCTTCCAGGATGTCAAGCTGTTTGATGAGTTGAAACTGCGGGCCAGCTACGGAACGGTAGGCAACCAAGCCATTGCGCCGTATCAGTTGGATCCGATTATTGCGCCGAACCGCAACTACATTTTCGGGCCGGGCGGACAGAGTTTGGCCGAAGGTGCCATCAACGTAAATCTGATTAATTCCAATCTGCGTTGGGAGAAAAAGACTACTACCAACGTCGGTGTGGATGCCACGATTCTGAGCGGCCGCTTGGACGTAACGGCGGATTATTACGTTGCCAAATCCACGGATTTGCTGTTGCAGATTCCGATTTCGCTCACTTCGGGTAACGAAGGTGACAACCCGTACGCCAACATCGCCGGCATTACCAACCGGGGCTTGGAACTGAGTGTAAACTACCGCCAAAAAATCGGCGAGTTGTCGTTCAACGTCGGCCTGACGGGTGCCCGCAACCGCATCATCGTGGACGGCTTGATTCCGCCCGTCACGCCCGGCGACCCGGAGCAGCCGCTGCTGGGCTGGGGGCCAATCCCAAAACCAGGCCGAGATTGATGCCAGCACGCTGAACAACAAAGCCGATTTGCGTCCGGGCGATGTCCGTTACAGAGATTTGGACGGCAACGGCGAAATCAACGACAAGGACCGCGAGGAAATCGGCAGCCCGTATCCGCTGTTTGAGTACGGACTGAACCTGGGAGCCAACTTCAAAGGCTTTGATTTTACGGCGTATTTCCAAGGCGTGGGCGGCAACTACCTTTTCAACCAAAACACGTACTGGACAGCCCGCTCCGACGAATTGGGAGCCATTCGCTCAGACCGCTTGCCGTGGACGGGGCCGGGTTCTACCAACGAAACGCCGATTTTCCGCCAAGGCCCCAGTGGTCGCAATCCGGAATACAACTCGACTCGTTTCATTGAAAGAGGCGACTACTTCCGTCTGAAAACCTTGCAAATTGGCTATACGCTGCCACAGTCGCTGATGGGTCGCCAGAAGGTGATTTCCCGCGCACGGATTTATGTAAACGGACAAAACCTGTTTACGATCACCAATTACAGCGGCTACAACCCGGAAGTTTCCGGTGCGTTTGGCAGCGCGGCCTGGAACCTGCGCGGCATTGACCTTGGCAACTACCCGGCGGCGCGTATCATGAGTGTGGGCGTGCAAGCGACGTTTTGAAGCCCCCCGACCCCCGAAGGGGGAGTTTTAGTCTTTGAAAAGATACTATTTTCTGTTTTCTGGCCGAACACTGTAAAAAACAGAAAATTTGCTTAAAACGCTGTTTGACAAAAAAAGCACAGAGCGTTTTGGCAAAAAAACGGCCAAAACGCCTTTCGTACCCGCCATTGCGAGGTCTGTAGCGAAGCGGAGTGACGTGGCAATCTGCCGCCGGTAGCTACGCGGATGTTTCTGAACCGTTTTTTCTGTCAGAATGCGCGTTTTAACAGAGACTCTAATTGTCCGAGGTCTGTGGCACACAGACCGTTGCATCGTTGCGCTGCTGGTCTGTGTGCCACAGACCTCGGTGGGGAGAAAAAACGGCCAAGCGTTTTGGCAAAAAAACGGCTAAAACGCCATTCGTTTATCTCTGTTGCATACAGACCCCGATAGAAGGTCGAAAAAACTTAATTCTGAATTCCTAATTCACAATTCTTAATTGATAAAGATGAGAAGGAAAACCATTTTGTTACTGACCGCCCTCACAATGGGCGTGTCGTTTAGCTGTCAAAACATTCTGGATCAGGAGAATCCGAATGGATTGACCGCCGGCAGCTTCTGGAAAACAGAAGAAGATGCCGTCAAGGGTGTGAACGCCGTATATGCCACGATGCAAAACCGCCAACATAATCTGTGGTTGCTGTTTCTGGCCGACAACCGTTCGGACGAAGGCTACAGCGAAAGTCCGTGGGGCGACTTGGCGAACATCGGTCGGTTCACATTCACCAACTACGATTTGCCGTGGCTGCGCGAAGTATGGCAATCGTCCTACCAAGGCATTTACCGCGCCAATCAGGTGATTGAAAACGTGCCCAACATCGCCATGGACGAAACCCGGAAAAAGCGCATTGTGGCCGAAGCCAAAGCCATTCGGGCGTATTATTACTATTACCTGGCCGGTCTGTGGGGAAACGTGCCGCTGATGAATACAATCGAAGAGCCGACGTTCAAGCCCAACCAGTCCACCGAGGCGCAGGTGTGGGAGCAAGTAATCAAAGACCTGACCGAAGCCCGCGCCGATTTGCCGGTGAAATACGACAATCCCAGCGATTTGGGACGCATTACCAAAGGCGGGGCCACGGCTCTGATGGGCAAGGCGCAGATGCAACAGAAAAAATGGCAGGATGCTGCCAATACGTTCAAGGAAATCATAGACCAAGTGCCCGCCGTCTATGATTTGATGCCGAATTACAAGGACAATTTTACCACCGAGTTTGAAAACAACAAAGAGTCGCTGTGGGAAATCCAGTACAAAGAAGACCCCAGCCGCAGCGGATTCCCGAACTACGACCGTGCCAGTGGCGACGAAACCAGCGAACGTGCGCAGTTTTTTGGCGTGCGCCGTATCGGTTGGTGCGACGGGCAACCGACCCGTTTTCTGTTCAATGAGTTTCTGAAAGAACAGACCGTGGACGGCAAAACCGACCCGCGCCTCGACTACACGATTTTCTATTACAAACCGGGCGAAAAAGTGCTGTACGGCAAAACCTACGAGGAACACTTCGGCGACCAGTTTAACAACGAGAAAAACTCGATTTTCTGGAAAAAATACACCAATTACTGGAAACCGACAGACAATTATTTCTCCGGCATCAACACCCGCACCATTCGCCTGGCCGATATTTATTTGCTGTACGCCGAGGCTCTGAACGAATTGGGACGCACAGCGGAAGCCATTCCGTTTGCCAACCGGGTGCGGCAACGGTCTAACATGAAACAATTGGCCGTTTCAATGAGCCAAGCCGATTTCCGCGAACAACTCCGCCACGACCGCATTGTGGAACTGGGCGGCGAAACCGTCCGCTGGTTTGATTTGCGTCGTTACGGCATTCTGTCGAGCAACCTGGCGGGCAACGCCGAAGGCAATCCCGGCCAAACCCCGTTTGATACGGAATTCAAAGAATTCAGACCCAACAAATCCGAATTGCTGCCCATTCCGATTTACGAAACCGGCTCAAACGTGAAAATAGAGCAGAATCCGGGTTGGTAGTTATTGGCTTTTAGCCGTTAGCTTTTAGCCGTTAGCTTTTAGCCGTTAGCTTTTAGCCGTTAGCTTTTAGCCGTTAGCTTTTAGCTAATAGCCAACAGCTAATAACCTAAGGGGTGTCATTCATTGCTGCCACATTCTCACATGGCAGTATTGAAAACCACAAACCGGCTCCCTGTTTAGAGAGTCGGTTTGTTTCCTTATGAATGTCTGTTGCATCACGCCGTGGCGTGATGCAAAACGCAAGTTCGGCGAAGCCAAATCCGACAGGATTTTTTTTAACAGCGTAAATGCAAAATAGTATCTTTTCAAAAGGCAAAACCTGCCCTGTATGGAAGTCGCGCCGTGGCGGGACGGCCGCGCTGTCTGTTAGCGGACAGCCATTCTGAAAAAGCGGAAAATCCTGTTCATCTTGAAATCCTGTCTGAAAAAACGGCGTTTCGAGCATTTTTTGCCCAAAACGCCGTTTAGCAATCCTGCGGATTTCAGCACAGGCTGAAGCATGTGCTACAGAACCGTTTGGGGCATTTTTTGACAAATCCGTACCTAACTAAGCCAACGACTAACCACTCATGCACCAACCTCTATCGTCTATTGTATTCAAGCGTTTCGGCGTAGTTCTTCTGCTGGCAATCAGCATTCTGTTCAACAGTTGCCGCACCAATACAGACACACCCGAAACCACCCAGCTTACCTTCACCAACCCACTCTTAGCTTCCGGGCCTGACCCGTGGATTACGTATCAGAACGGATGGTATTACTACACCCACACGCTGGGCAGCTATGTAAGTGTTTGGAAGACGAAGAATCCTACGGATTTGCGTTCGGCGGAATCCAAGAAAGTGTGGGATCCGTCGGCAGGTCAGCCGTATTCGGAGAACGTGTGGGCACCGGAAATTCACTTTGTGCAGGGCAAATGGTACATTTATGTGGCCGCCGATGACGGCAAAAACGAAAACCACCGCATTTGGGTGCTGGAAAACCCTTCGCCCGACCCGTTGGAAGGCACGTGGACACTGAAAGGCAAACTCGCCGACCCCGGCGACCACTGGGCCATTGACATGACGGTGTTTGAACACAAAGGCCAACTGTACGCCGCGTGGTCGGGCTGGGAAGGCCGCGAAAACGTGAGCCAGAACATCTATCTGGCAAAGCTGAAAAACCCGTGGACGATGGACGGCGACCGAGTGAAAATCTCCTCGCCGGAGTATGCTTGGGAAAAAAGAGGTTCGTCAGCGACTACACCCGTCATCAACGAAGGCCCGCAGTTTTTGCGTCAATCGCCGGATAGCCGGAAGGTGTTTATCGTTTTCTCGGCCAGCGGCTGTTGGTCAGACGATTACGCTTTGGGCCTGCTCGAAGCCGATGCCAACGCGGATTTGATGTCGGCCCCGGCATGGAAGAAAAGCCCGAATCCGGTTTTTCAGAAAGCCCCGGCCAACAGTATCTTTGGCCCCGGCCACAACTCGTTTTTCAAGTCGCCGGACGGCAAGGAAGACTGGATTTTGTACCATGCCAACGCTCAGGCCGGCGACGGATGCGGCAACAAACGGGCCCCGCACGCCCAACCGTTTGTCTGGAAAGCCGACGGCACACCGGATTTTGGCACGCCGATGCCCAAGCAGCCGATGCCTGTTCCGGCGGGGATTTGAATGATGGAAAATAACGAATGATGAATGTTGAACGCTGAATGACAAAGGAATCTGTTTGAATTGCGAAATTTGACAGATTCAATAGGTGAATGTCCAATCTGTTTTATTTTCAATAAAAATCGCCGAAGAAACCGGTAGGGGCGGGGCTTGCCCCCGCCCAAGCGTCAGGTAAAGGCTCGGACAATCCTTAACCGAGCCTATGGGAAACAGGGCAACCGCAAGGGTTGCCCCTACAGACAGGCGTTTTGGGCGAAAAACGGCTAAAACGCGAAATCTGACAGGCAATAGTTTCATTAATTTCACATTCATCATTGCGCTGCCAAATAGTATCTTTGAAAAACCGAAAACCTTGCCTTTGTATTTATCTTTTGTCCATAACAATCCATTTATTTTCATGAAAAAACGCATCTATCAAATTTTCCTGCTCATCGCATTGACGGGATGGAATCAGCCGGGAATTGCACAGAAGAAAGCCGTTCAACCCAATGCTCCGAAAAAAGTTAACGTACAGACGGTTCAGAACACACGTTGGCCTGCCGAAAAAGCCAACGCCTGGTACGCCAAGCAGCCGTGGCTGTTCGGCTCCAACTACAATCCGGCCAACGCCATCAACGAACTGGAAATGTGGCAGGCGGAAACCTTCGACCTCGCTACCATTGACAAAGAACTCGGCTGGGCCGAGGCGATGGGTGTGAACACGTTGCGGGTGTTTTTGCACGACCTGCTCTGGCAACAAGACCCGCAGGGCTTCACCAAGCGCATTGACCAGTTCTTAGGCATCTGCCAGAAACACAAAATCCGCCCGATGCTGGTGCTGTTCGACTCGTGCTGGGATCCGTTTCCCAAGCTCGGTCCGCAACGGGCACCTACGCCGGGCGTACACAACTCGGGCTGGGTGCAGTCGCCCGGAGCCGAAGCCCTGACCGACGTGTCGCAATACCCGCGATTGGAAACATACGTGAAAGGCGTGGTTTCGGCCTTTAAGAATGACAACCGCATCTTGCTGTGGGACATCTGGAACGAACCGGACAATACCAACGAGAACAGCTACGGTGCCAAAAGCCCTAACCAGAACCTCGAACCGAAGAACAAGGTGGACATCGTGAACCGGATGCTGCCGCACGTGTTCGCGTGGGTGCGGGAAGTGAATCCTTCGCAGCCACTGACGGCGGGCGTTTGGGTGTTGCGCAAGGATGCCGACTGGGGCAAGCCCGAAACGTGGAACCTGACTGAGAAAATCTGCCTGGAGAACTCGGACGTGGTGACTTTCCACAACTACAACGACGCGGCATCGCTGGAAAAGACCATCCAAAGCCTGCAAACCTACAAACGTCCGGTGATTTGCACCGAATTTATGGCACGCGGCAACAACAGCCGCTTCCAGACGCACTTGCCCGTGGCCAAGAAACACAACGTGGGTATGGTCAACTGGGGCTTTGTGGCTGGCAAGACGCAGACGTACTTGCCGTGGGATAGCTGGCAGAATCCGTATGTGAATGGCCGCGAACCGAGTGTGTGGTTTCACGAAATCCTAAAAGCAGACGGCTCGCCGATTGACCCGGAGGAAGTTGCTGCGATTAAAAAGGCGACTGGAAAAACGTCGGACAAAATGAGTGCGCAGTGATTTGCGTCAATTGTGACTAATGAAAGGCGACCGGCGTTTTGGGCATTTTTTGCCCAAAACGCCTTTTTCATTCCGTAACCCGCATTCCGTCTTCTGTAATTTCTTCCCTCAACGAAGGGCCGGAGTGAGGCCTTTCATAATCCAAAATGTCGCCCGGCTGGCAGTCCAACGCCTCGCAAATGGCCGCCAGCGTCTCGAACCGCACGCCTTTAGCCTTGCCGGTTTTCAGAATAGACAGATTCACGTTGGTTACGCCGACCCGCTCCGCCAACTCGTTGAGCGACATTTTCCGTTTCGCCATCATCACATCAAGGTTCACAACAATCGGCATGGCTCAGATGAAAGATTCGTTTTCGTGTTTGACGCTGTCGGCGCGACGTACAAAGTCGGCAAATAAAAACAAAAACAACGCGAAGAATATCTGGACGGGCGTTCGGCCCAGCAAATAGGCGAAAAACGCCCGCACGTAAACGTATGTCCAGTCGCGCAGCGTCCAGTCCACGTCCGTGATGCGACGTATCACCTGCGCCCCGTCTTGCACCGAGGCCGTCACCGCAATGCCGAGACACCAGAACCCCAGCAGCCGCAGCCAATCGGCACTTTTCTGGTCGAGGTAGCCGATTTTGTTGAAACGCGACTGCAAGCGGTAGAACAGCACGCCCATGAAAAAGTAGCTGGCGATGAGCAACATACGACAAATCCAGATGACCGCCGAAGTGCCGCCCGCCCTGATGCCGTCCACCGAAGGCGGCAGGTACGATAGGAAGTCAATCACGATGAAAAACAGGATAACCCAAAGGAGAATCCGGGTGAAACGCATCATTTTGAAGTACGAATTACGAGGTACGAAGTACGAATTTCAGGTCAGAGGTCAGAGTTCAGAAGTCAGACAGGCGTTTTGGGCAAAAATTGCTTAAAACGCTGGTTGTGCAAACTTATATTAAATTCAAAGATTGGCCGCGTACTCATACATTCGCAAGCCATTGGTTTTCGGTTGATTCATCATTCAAATATACTAAAACAAACCGAATGTTGCGTGTTTGAGAATTTGTAACAATCTGATAATCAATTGCCTGCGCAAGACTAAAGACCCAAGACCCAAGACCCAAGACCCAAGACATTTTATTATTAGGGTTTGTCGGTCAACTTAGCCAGTACCGGATCAATGTCTTCGATGCTGCCGTGATAGACCAACTGGCCTTGTTGGTTCAGAATCCAAACGGCCGGATAGGCACTGACAGCAAGCCGGTTTTTGGCTTCTTCAAGGCCCGGCCCCAGCAACGCGGGCACTTGCACATTGTGTTTCTGCAAGGCGGCCACGGCCTGCCCCGTCGTGTCGCGGTCAAGGCGGACATTGACGGTATAGAACGCCACGCCTGCGTGTTTCGACCAGCGTTCTTTCCGCTCTTGCACCACCGGAAATTTGTGGAAACAAACGGCGCAACTGGTGTTCCAAAAGTCCAAAACTACAACTTTTCCCCTCAGTTTTACGGGTGTGACGGCTTGGCCGGTCGCGGCATCTTGGAAGGAGAAATCAGGGGAGGTTTTGGCGGCGAGCTGGCCGTCGTAAGTGCCGTAGATGCGGTAGTTCATCCACCAGCGGTATCCGTCGCGCCACACCCAGCCGTTGAGCAACAGCCCGGCGCATACCACGGCCGCCTTCATCCATGCGGAGCCGAACGCCTGAAAAGCCGCACCAAAGCCGATGCCCAGCAACGGGGCAATCACGTTGTTGGGCATGGTGTTGAGCGAATGCACGCCGTACCAACTGTAAAAGACCGTCCAAACAACCATCGGCATCAGCACCAGCACGGTGTTCGTTTGCCTTTGCTTGGCGGACAATGACTTGCGGCGAAACCACAAAAAAAGTGTGAAAAAGGCAACCGTCGTTGCCACGAAATTTCCGTTGAAATCAAAGAGCCAAAGCACGAACATCAACGGGATGAACACGAGGAAGCTCGCCACCAAGGGCAGCCAGTAGGTTTTGACCAGTTGCATAGGCGTATAGGTTTGGTTGACCTATGCAAGGTATGTATTTTTAAAATAAAACGATAAATAATTGTTGTTTTGTTTTAAAAATCTACGCCATAAGTTCCCGATCAATCAGCGAGACGTGCCAGCGGGACTCTTTCCACGCATCGCCTACTTTCTTCCAAATAATGGTGGAGACACAGTTGAAACGGTGTTTTTGGCCGCCCACCACCAAAAACTGGTTGAAGTTGACCACGCAGTAGCCCATTGTGTCGTGCTGCAAGGCCTGGTATTGGTGAATTTCGCTGTAGGTTTCGGCCTGCATGGTTTGCAAGGTCGCAAACAGGGTTCGGAACCAGTTCTCCCATCCGGCGCGGTCTTCCACAATCACATTCTTGCCTTCCGGGTTCAGGTCAACAATGCCGAAATCGTCGTCGCAGATGGCAGCCAGCCGGTCAAAGTCGTGTTTGCTCACACAGTCGAGCATGGCGAGGGTTTCTTGGTAAAAGGGTTGGTTGTTCATGGGTTTGGGATGGGATGCCGGATAATGAACGAAGGAAAAAACGGATGGATAGCAAAAAGGGGCGTTTTGCCCCTTTTTTGCCCAAAACGGTTGCCGTGCGTCAGGCGGCCACGGCTCTTTCCTTGTTGAGTTCGTTTTTCTTGGAAGTCTCGTTGACGGCGATGTTATAGACCACCAGCCCGAAGCCGATTTTGTTCACCGCGTCGCCGATGTTGTAAATCAGGTTCATGTCGGTGGCCTTGAGCAAGCCGGCACCGTCCGGGCCGAGCCAGCCGCCGGGCATGGCCATGTAGCCGATGGGATAGATGGCCCAGCCGACCAGCACAAACCAAGCCAACGCCTTAATGCCCTGCTGCACCGCAGGCGACGAAGACTTGTCGGCCAGTTGCTTGGCTTCGCCGAACCACGCTGAGTACAGAATGTACAGATAGCCCAGCGTCGAGATCACGCCCCACAGCACTGAGTGGCCCATCGAGCCGTCGGTGAACGCCTCCCCGACGTACCCGGCCACCAGCATCAGCACCGAGGCGGCGATGAGTTTCCACATGAAACTGGTCTTGGCTCCGGCCGGGCGCAGCAGCAGGTAAAATTCCACGCACATGAGCGGCACGGTCAGCGTCCAGTCAATGTAGCGCAGGGCCACGGGTGTTTCTTTGGTGAGTTGGTAGTAGTCGCGCATGTAGAAATAATGCACGGCCGCAATGCCGGTAATCAGCCCCGACACCAAAAGCGAGGTCTTCCATTTGCTGTCCACGCTGCCCCGCTCGAAGAAGAAGAAGACGGCGGCGGCAAACATGGCCATGTAACCTGTAAAGAACGTGAACGAAACAGCATCGCCGGTGTCGATTTTAACGACATCCAGGAGGTAGATTAGGTTGAACATGGGAATAACGTTTAGGTGATTGACAATGAGAGTATTGGTGGATTCACCAACGAAAAACCGAACGGGGTGTATAAAAAAAATGTTTAACTTTATATTTAAAAAGTTAAACATTTTGTCAAAAAATTTTTTATGTGGACGCGCAAAGTGCCTTGGGAAGCTGTTTTGGGGCTTTTACGGTAAGAGGCTGGTCGTCAAAAACTTGGGAGGATGCAAACTTACGGTTTGCGTTCAGGCGAGGAAACGGCCGCTGAACTCCGGCGTAGGCAGCCAGCAGCTTTCCTGCCGGCCAAACCAACGGTAGCGGTTGCGGGCCACGATGCGATAGACCCAGTCGCGGACGGGCTTGGGCACAACGATGAATGCGTGCAGCCACTTCCAGCCGCCTTTCAGGTAGCGCGTCACCCGCAGGGCGGCGGTTGACTCGGTGAAATACCGGTCGCCGTCCACGAGCACGAATGACTCGTAGGTGCGGGTGGGCAAGCCGAACCGCTCCAGCAACTGCTGCCCCGTGGCCGATTGCAACGAGGCAAAGCGTATCCGGTTGTCTTGCTCGTGGGTGAGCACAAACTGCACCGCACCGTTGCACAAGTTGCACTCGCCGTCAAAAAGCAGAATCGGAAAAGACATTTTCAATTCAGAATGGCTCAATTCGGGTTTCAAGTTAATGTGTAAATTGGGGCAAAAAAGCCATGCTGGTTCGTATTGATGAAATCGTTGACGACCGACTTTGTTACGAGAA
>JALOMD010000680.1 GCA_025455595.1 Cytophagales bacterium
ATGGAAACCGTGGAACGGCTTTACCGGGCCGTGCGGCCCCAAGCCAAATACACCCGCAGCCTGGAGCAAATCAAACTGACCAAGCAATACGGCAAACGCACCAAGTCGGGCATCATGCTCGGCCTCGGCGAAACCGCCGACGAAGTTTACAAAGCCATGGACGATTTGGTGGCCCACGGCCTCGACATCCTCACGCTGGGCCAGTACCTGCAACCCACCAAGATGCACCACGAGGTGATGGAGTTCATCCGTCCCGAACAGTTTATCCATTACAAAGAAGAAGGCCTGAAACGCGGCCTGAAATACGTGGAATCCGGCCCGCTGGTGCGTTCGAGCTATCACGCCGAGCGGCATGTGAATGTGCCGGTGTGATTTTCGTGTTTTTTGCCCAAAACGCCCGTGCCGCATCTCTGTCTGGAAACGCAACCAATGTGAACACACGCAAACATTTGACCAAGCCTCGTCGTTTCCCTGACGAGGCTTTTTGATTTCAGAGGTGTACGTTTTGGGCAAAATTTGCCCAAAACGCCAAAGACGACCATATTGCAATGCGAAACCCACCAACACTTCACTATGTACAAAAGCCGTACACTTTCAATCTTTGCCTTTTTCTTTCTGTTTGCAAACTTTCCATCTTTTTCACAAAAAAACTATGTGACGGGCTACGTTGTAACCCAACAGAAAGACACCCTGAAAGGATACATTGACGACCGTAACTGGGACAGAAATCCGAAGGTTGTCCGCTTCAGGAAAACACCCACTGGCGAAACCACTGAATACACGCCGCTTGACATTGCGGGCTTTCACCTCGTCTCCAATAGTGAATACTACGAAAGCTACATTGGGAAAGTAAATAAACCTGTTACCTCAATGGGCGAACTGATTGAGGTGAGCCGCGACTATGAGTTCTTTCAACGAGATTTCAATGTACTTGACACAGTGTTTCTACTCGTATTGACACGAGGCGACATCAGTGCGTACTCATACAGAGACCGATCGGAAAGAGAGCACTTTTTCGTCCGTAAAGACACAAGCTCCATTACAGAACTGCTTTACCAAAAGTATTATGTGGACATTAAAGGCCAACGAATGCTCAGAACCATTGAAGAATACAAAAATCAGCTTGCTATCTACATGGCTGATTGCCCTTCTATAGCCAAGAATGCAAGCAAAACGACATACGGACAGAACTCAATAACTAAACTGATTGCAAGCTATGCGGCTTGCCGAAACACATCTGTTGGATACACCACACAAAAAAGACGCGTGAAGGGCGAAATTTCATTAGTGGGGGGCATAGCAACCACGCACTTGTCTGTCAATTCAATTTCATCAAGCATAGACTACGGACGCTACATAGGGCCAGTGGCGGGTGTCGCTTTCAATTTCGTCTATCCGCGCGGCCGGGATGCGTGGTCTATTGGCACTGAAATTCTTTGGAAAAACCATAGCCATAGTCGCAATGTAAACACTCCCATGGGCACGGCACGCCGCGAGTTCAGTGCAGACTACGCCCGTCTCAATTTAATAGCAAGATACACTCTGCCCACGAAATCACAGAAAATACGGCCTTTCGTAAACATCGGCTTTTCCAATTCCATTGCTCTTCGGCTACAGGGAAACCCCATCTCCGGCAATCGGTCGGAAAAAATGCAGAGGCATGAACAAGGGTATTTTATAGGAGGCGGTTTGCGTGTCGCCAGATTTGTAGGCGAACTAAGGCACGAAAGGAGTACGGGCATGTCGCCTTTTCCCAGCATTGCCACGCCGGTTCGCACTTGGCAGTTGTTGTTGAGCTACCGCTTCAACTAACCGATATTTAGTACAGTGAAATTTGTCAAAAAACGCCCAAAACGTCTTTTTCTCATTCAGTTACCCGTTTTGGGCGTTTTTCGAGAAATTCTATGTAATACTGAAACAAAATGAACATTTCGTATTTGAGTGCAATCAAGTCACCGATAATCAATCATTTACTCAAGACTAAAGACGCAAGACTCACGACATTTTAGTATAAGTGCGCAGGCTTTCTCAAACTTTCTGTCGGCTCTATCGTTTTCTCTTCTGAGAAATGCTTCACAACGAATAGCTAAAAGCCATGAACAACGCCACAGCCTACGACTACATCATTGCCGGCGGCGGCATGGCCGGCTTAAGTTTGGCTTATTACATGAGCCAATCGGAAAAACTGCGCCAGTGCCGGGTTCTGATTGTGGACAAAGAGCAGAAAAACCGCAACGACCGGACGTGGTGCTTCTGGGAACGCGGCGAAAAGCATCCGCTCGAAGGCATTGTCTATCGCAAGTGGCGAAAGTTGGATTTTTTCGGCATTGACTTCACGCACCGCTACCAACTGCGCGACCACGTTTATAAAATGATTCGCGGCATTGACTTCTACGAATTCATGCACCGGGAGTTGAACGCCAACCCGAACGTCCGTTTCCTGTACGCCTCCATCGAGCAAGTGCAAGACACGCCCGATGGCGCAACCGTGACCACCGATCAAGGCACCTACACCGCCCGCTACGCATTCGACAGCACTTTCCGGCCCGATTTCCAAACGCCCGGCAGCCATTTTCTGCTCCAGCATTTCAAAGGCTGGGTGATGACCACGCCCACGCCGCAGTTTGACCCCGACTGCGCCACCTTGCAAGACTTCCGCATCGAGCAGCACGGC
>JALOMD010000681.1 GCA_025455595.1 Cytophagales bacterium
GAACCGCAAGGGCGCAAAGGCGCAAGGGTTTTTCGCGATGATTGGACAAAGCGAAAGGCCTAATTCTGTTTTTCCTGTTAATCGTGTAAATCCTGATTGGCTTCGCCGAACTTACGTTTCTGACAATTGGCCGTTTTGGGTAAAAAACGCCCAAAACGCCCTCTGAATTCTGAATTCATAATTCTGAATTAAAATCGTACTTCAAAATGCCTCAAGGCCACCTTGTTCGTTCATTGGGTTTGTTTTCGGCTGCTGTGCTGGTAGTCAGTTCCATCATCGGGTCGGGGATTTTCAAGAAGGTGGCCCCCATGTCGGCCGAGTTATTGTCGCCGCAACTGGTGTTGGCGTGTTGGCTGTTGGCGGGCGTAATCAGTCTGTTCGGTGCGTTGAGCAACGCCGAGGTGGCCGGGCTGCTGGCCGACGCGGGCGGCGAATACGTCTATTACCGCACCATTTACGGCCGGTTGTTCGCCTTTCTGTACGGCTGGTCGAGTTTTGCCGTCATTCGGTCGGCTTCCATCGCGTCTATCGCCTACGTGTTTGCGCAGTCCCTGAACAGCCTGCTGCCCCTGCCCGCCGTCCCGCCCGAACTGGCCCGCGTCTCGTTGTTCGGCTTGTTCCAGCCTTTCGACAACCTCGGCGTGAAGGCCGTGGCCATCGGCCTCATCTGGCTGCTGACTTGGGTGAACCGCCGGGGGCTGCGTTTGGGCGGCGGCGTAAGCACCTTGGTCACCGGCGCGGTGGTGGCGTGCATCATTGTGATTGTGGTGGCCGGGCTAACGGTGGGCGATGGCTCTTGGGAAAATGTGACCACACCCGCAGCAGGCTACGAGCCGCGTGCATGGAACGACCCGGTGCTGTTCAACGCCATGCTGGCGGCTATGTTAGCGGCGTTTTGGGGCTACGAAGGCTGGAGCAGTCTGGGCTACCTGGGCGGCGAAATCAAGAACCCGAACCGCAACATTCCGCTGGCGTTGGGCTTCGGCGTGTTGTCTGTCATCGTGATTTACTTGGCTGTCAACTTCACTTACCTGTACGTGCTGCCTATCGGCAATTTTATTGCCATCAACGAAGCCAAGAACACGATTGCGGCGGTGGCGGTGGTGGAGCATTTTTGGGGAGCGGCCGGTGCGTTGGTGATTTCGCTCCTGATTCTGGTGGCTACGTTCGGCTGCACCAACACCACCGTGCTGATGGCCTCGCGACTGTATTACAAAATGGCTACGCAGGGCTTGTTTTTCGGCTCGGCGGCCCGCATTCACCCGCAGTACAACACCCCGGCCAATTCCCTGCTGATTCAAGCATTTTGGGCCTCGGTACTGGTGCTGTCGGGCAGTTTCGACCAACTCACCGACATGCTGATTTTCGCCTCGTTCATTTTTTACGGAGCCACTACGCTGGGTGTTGTCATCTTGCGCCGCCGGATACCCGACGCGCCGCGTCCGTACAAAGTGCCGGGCTATCCGGTCATACCGATTTTTTTCATTCTTTTTTGCGTGGGCTTGGTCTATAACACCCTCCTCGAACGCCCCCGCGAAGCAGGCATCGGTCTATTCCTGATGCTGACGGGCCTGCCGTTTTATTTCTATTGGACGAAAAAGAAAGGCGTTTAGGATTTGGCGTTTTGAACAAAAATTGCCCAAAACGCTTTTTTGTCAGAACCCTGATTCGCAAGATTAATGGATTAACCTGATTGAGCAATCCCGCACCTTCTGTAATCGTGTCCAAAACCGACAGATTAAGGCAATCCTTTAATCCTACGAATCAAGGCTCGGACAACTTTGGCATTTTAGGCAAAAATTGCCCAAAACGCCAAAGCCCCGTAGGGGCGAACCGTCTGTAGAAAGATGCGGACGTAAGTCACAAAGCTCCGTAGGAGCGGCCCTGACGTTGTGGTGTCAATCGGGTCGCTCCTACGGAGCTTGTCTTTATGCTTATTCGGGTCTTCTACAAACAGGTCGCCCCTGACGGGGCTGAATGGCGTTTTGGGCGATTTTCGCCCAAAACGGTAAACGACAAACGATAGACGTTGGACAAAAAAACTCCCGGCAGCCATGAACCACCGGGAGTCTGTTCACAAAACTCCTCTTCACTTCAATCTAATGAAGTTGCTTGTATTAACATTGACCCGGAAAACGACCCGATGGTTGCATGGGGTAAAAAAATTTTTTGAGTTTTTTTTTCGTACCCACAAAAAAGCCCCGCCGACTTCATCCATCGGCGGGGCTTTTTTTCGGAATTTAGCGTAACTGAACGCTATTTCGCCAAACATTGTTTGGTGGCACGGATTATCCAAGCAATCGATGCCGCCATTGAACGCATCAGAAAGCCTTTTGGATTTAGGCTGAAAAAATACACCAAAGCAAATTTTGCAAAAAATTGTAACTTGATAGTTCGTGCAATCACCCTGTAACTGAACGACAATTAACCCATTACTTCAAATAACCGCGAATCCGTTCGGCGGTGGCGGCCAGTGTCTCTTGGCTCATTTGCAGCTTGGGCTTTGAGAAATTGATGTCCTGCACCGAATTCAGCGGAAGCAAATGCACGTGGGCATGGGCCACCTCCAGCCCGATGACGGCCACGCCCACTTTGAGGCACGGCACTGCCTGCCGAATGGCCGGGGCGATTTGTTTGCAGAAATCCATCAAGGCCGCGTAAGTGTCTGCATCCAAGTCGAACAAGTAATCCGTTTCTTGCTTGGGCACCACCAGCGTGTGTCCTTCGGCCAACGGGCTAATGTCCAGAAACGCGAAGCAGTGTTCGTTTTCCGCAATTTTGTGGCAAGGGATCTCGCCGCTGATGATGCGCGTGAAGATGGAGGGCATGGGAATTCGTGTTTTCGATGCTTCGTACTTCGATGCTTCGGGTTTCGTTCCTTACTGAACGTTTTGGGCAATTTTTGCCAAAACGGATTGTTTAC
Organism: Cytophagales bacterium; assembly: GCA_025455595.1. GTDB lineage: Bacteria > Bacteroidota > Bacteroidia > Cytophagales > 172606-1 > Xanthocytophaga. Next base: position 2,924 of record JALOMD010000681.1, read on the forward strand.
ATTCTACGAAGCATCGAAGTACGAAGCATCGTTTTTAACGACTAATGTCCATTACTTCAAACTCCAGTTGGCCGGCGGGGACGGTAATGGCGGCTACTTCGCCTATTTTTTTGCCCAGCAAGCCTTTGCCAATCGGCGACTGCACCGATATTTTGCCTGATTTCAAGTCGGCTTCTTCCTCGGAAACCAGCGTATAAGTGACCGTGGAGCCGTTTTTCTTGTTCTTGATTTTCACGGTTGACAAGATGGAAACCTGCGAGGTATCAATCGAAGACTCGTCGAGCAGGCGGGCATTGGACACCAGTTCCTCCAGCTTCGATATTTTCAGTTCCAGCAACCCTTGTGCGTCTTTGGCTGCGTCGTACTCGGCGTTTTCGCTCAGGTCGCCTTTGTCGCGTGCTTCGGCAATCTGGCGGGCGATTTCGGCCCGGCCTTTGGTGCGCAGTTCAGTCAATTCATCGCGGAGCCGATTCAGCCCTTCCTGCGTGTAATAAGAAATTTTACTCATTTGTGTATTGTGTTGATAAAAGTTTCCGTTCGATTGTTGAAAATGTCGAATGTCTGCCGATCAAAAACCCGTCATGCGTTTTAAGCAAAATTTGTCCAAAACGTGCTTGATGTTTTTCGCTCAAGATTCAAGACCAACGACTCACGACTGAATTCGGGCGGGCAACAAAAAAACGGCTGTTTTACGAGCCGTTCCGCCAAACGATGGTCACCGTTTTCGGGGAAGCTCCTAACCGCAGCCGGACGGCCGTCGGCGTTGTGACAAAGCAGACAGTGTTATTTTTTGGTGCATCAGTCCTAACAAAAACAAACCGCAAGAGGAGACGGCTCTTGCGGAAATGCTTTAATGAAACGCTAAGATACGCTTTCGGGTTGAACGGCGCAAGCGGTTTCGCCGGAAAATCTTGTTTTTTAGTCGAAAAGTTCAATCTAACAGCCCATCCCAGTCACTCCAGCCGTTGCGTTTCAGCTATATTTGCCTGCTATTAGCTATTGGCTTTTAGCCGTTGGCTGAAAAGCGAGCAATCCTTTTGGCCTTGGCGCGTCACGTGTCTGGCTCCGTAGAAAACAAAGCAAGCCAAGTTATCCGCTAAAAGCCAACAGCTAAAGGCTAACAGCCAAATACTTAATTCCCAATTGATGATACGTATTGTATTCATGGGCACGCCCGAATTCGCCGTACCCAGCCTCGACATACTCGTTGAAAACGGCTGCCAAGTGGTAGCCGTCGTCACTGCGCCTGACCGTACGGCCGGGCGGGGGCTGCAACTGTCGGTCTCGCCGGTGAAGGCGGCGGCCGTGCGGCACGGCATTCCGGTGATGCAGCCCGAAAAACTGAAAAACGAAGCGTTTTTGGAAGAGTTGCGCAGCTACCGGGCCGACTTGCAAATAGTGGTGGCTTTTCGGATGCTGCCCGAAGTTGTGTGGAACATGCCGCCGCTGGGCACGTTCAACTTGCACGCGTCGCTGCTGCCGCAGTACCGGGGGGCGGCTCCCATCAACTGGGCGGTCATCAACGGGGAGACGGAAACCGGCGCAACGACTTTCTTCCTGCAACACGAGATTGACACGGGCAACATCATTTTCCAAGAACGCGAGCCGATTCACGCCACCGACACGGCGGGCACGCTGTACGAGCGGCTGATGCACAGAGGAGCCGGGCTGGTGCTGAAAACGGTGCGGGCCATTGAGGCGGGCAACTATCCGCAAACGCCGCAGGATTTGTCGCAACCGGTGAAGCTGGCTCCGAAGATTTTCACCGAAACCTGCGAAATCAATTTCGACCAACCCACGGCGCGGGTACACAATTTTGTTCGCGGGCTGTCGCCGTACCCCGGTGCGTGGACGCGGCTGCAAGGCAAACTGTGCAA
>JALOMD010000046.1 GCA_025455595.1 Cytophagales bacterium
AATTCCCACGGGTGGAAATACAGGTTCACGCAGCCGTCGGCACGCCAAATCCAGCGGGTGGCGAGTTTGATCAAAATCAGCGGAAAGTTCTTGAAACTAAGCCAAAACACCGGAAAACGCACCAGCGGCGTTACCGAAGCCGGGATTTGCAGCACACCCGCCGCTCGGAACGGCACGCGGGGCTTGCCGAGGTTGTTGTAGCGGCCCGGCAGCCAAGTGGGGTGCAACGACGAATTGTACCGGTAGCCCGCCCGCCCGATTTCCGCATCGCTGACGGGCATCATGCGGGCCATGCGGTAGCCCAGAACGGGTCGGTTTATCAGCCCTTCCAACGCGTCTTTCGACTTCTTCAGGTCGGCGTTTTCAAACGAAGAATGGTAGTAGCCGTGTGAGGCGATTTCGTGCGTCTCGGCCATTTCCCGAATCAAGTCCGGATGGTGCAGGGCAAAGTTGGCCGTGGTGAAAAACGTGGCCCGCACACCGTGCGTCGCCAGCAGGCTCAACACCGCCCGCAGGCCCGTTTCCGACACTTGCATTTGTTCGGCCAGCGGCAGGTTCTTGCCGTATTCGAGCGGCGTGTCGAATTCCTCTACGTCGAAGCTGAGTATGATTTTGTTCATGCGGTTCAAATCTGCTCTTTCTGCGATTTATCTGAACTTTTTCAGACAGGATTGCAGGATTGACAGGATTTCCCAATCATGGTAATCCTGTGACCCCCACGAATGAATCATGGTTCAGACAAATGCCGTTTTAAGCAAAAAATGCCCAAAACGCATAGCATAACATTCATGTTGTGCCATGTCACTCGTCAACGGGCTGCGGGTTGTTTTTGCCCGAACGTATCCGCCGGGTCACGGACTGCTGCCGCCCCAAGGCTTCGGTCACGATTTTGCGCGGGGCCTCGCTTGCCGGATGGCTCATCGAGGTCTTCTGCACGATGTAAGACGGCCGCTGCTTGGCTTGCATGAACAACTTGCCGATGTACTCGCCGATGATGCCGAGCATGACCAGTTGCAGCCCGCCGATGAACAGCACGCCCATGATGACCGATGTCCAGCCCGATGCATTCCAGTTGGTGAAAAAATAGCTCACAAACGCAAACACGCCGTAACCGAAACCCACCAACGACAGCGCGAAACCAATCAGCATGGCCAGCCGCAATGGCTTGACACTGAACGAGGTAATGCCGTTCAGCGCGAAGACGAACATCTTGCCGAACGAGTATTTGGACACGCCCGAAAACCGTTCGGCTGGTTCGTAGTCAATGCAAAACTGCTTGAAACCGACCCATTTCACCAACCCGCGCATAAACAAGTCGCGTTCGGGCAGTTGTTGCAGCACGTTTACCACCGTTCGGTCAAGGAGGCGGAAGTCGGCGGTGCCTTCCTCAATCTCCATGTCCGACAGGTTGTTCATCACCCGGTAGAAAAACCGCGAGGTGAGCCGCTTGCGCAACGGCAGCCGCTTGTCTTCGAGCCGCCGGGTATAGACTACATCGTAGCCCTCCTGCCATTTCTGGACAAGCTGCGGAATCAGCGCGGGCGGGTGCTGCATGTCGGCGTCCATTGAAATCACGCAGTCGCCGGTGGCTGCGTCAAGACCCGCCTTCAGGGCCGGCTGGTGGCCGAAGTTGCGCGAAAACGACAAAAAATGCACCGACGGGTCGAGGTTGTGCAGTCTTTCCAGCTCGGTCAGTGTGCCGTCGCGGCTGCCGTCGTCCACAAAAATCAATTCATAGTGCCAGCCGAACGGAGCCAACACGTCAATGAGTGCATCGTACAGCACCCGTAGGTTGGTGGCCTCGTTGTAGCAAGGGATGACCACCGAAACTTTCCAGTTCATTTGTTGAACTTAATGATGAAGACCGGTTTATGTGTTTTTCAATGCCCAACGGGCCGGAGGTTTGTCTTGTGATTTAACGTTTTGGGCGATTTTTGCCTAAAACGCCAAGTTGCATTTGTTCGTCATTCCACACGCACGCGGGTTTTCGCCACGGCAGCAACCCGTTGCAACGGGTCGCCGACCAGCAGCTCGTACATCAGGGCCAGCCATACGAGTACGCACGGCAGGGCTTTCAAGGCGTAGGGAATCACGTAGGTGTCGCGCAGGAAACGCGGAAAAATGTCCGTGGGCGACAGGCAGGTGAGCACGAACACAAACACCAGTAGTGCCAGCCGCCAGCCGCCCCGCCGCCCGGTCAAATACCAAAGGGCCACGCCCGTTACGGCCACCACGTAGGTAGGCGACTCGGCACCGGGGCTGAAAATCACCATCCAAATCAGCACCGAAGCCAAGAACAACAGCCGGAACCGCAGCGACTTGAAACGGTCGTATCGCAGATAGGCCGTGCAAAACGCCACCACACCCGCACCCACCACCGCCATGTCGGGAATGCGGGAATAGACCAACGACTGCAGGATTTGTATCAGCGAAGTGTCGTGGTGATACCCGGTTTTGTCGGCCAAGGCTACGTACCACTCGCGGTAAAGGAACAACAGTTCGTTGAACGAGACGAAAGGCAGCGGCAACAGGAACAACACGGCGCACCAAAATGCAAGAGCCGCCAGAAAACGCCCTTTCTGCGGATACAGCAGAAAAAACGCCCCGCCGATGAAACCATAGATCTTGACGAACCCGCCCAATGCTACGAACAACGCCGCCCAAAACACCTGTTTGCGTTCAAAAGAAACAAAAGTAAGCACAATGAACGCCGTGAGCATGGGATTGGCCTGTAGGTTTTGGGTGGCCGTGAGGAACTCGACCAGCACAAACCAGTAGAGGAAAATACGCCATCCGTGCGGCACCGGCAGTCGGTGCAACGCCCATACGAAAAGTCCGGCGTTGAGCAACGTCCACGCCAACACGCCCAACCAGTCGGGCAAAACGGAAATCGGGGCGATCAGAACCGCAAATGCCGGCCCGTACTTGTAATTGTCGTAGTACTCTTTCGGAAACCACACGAACAGGTTCTGGTGACTGACCAAGTGCGGAAAGGAATACTTGAAAATGTAGTAGTTGTTAATGTGACCCAATGCCAGTTGCTGCACGGTTGCGCCTACGGTCACCAAGGCGTAGAGGGAAAAAAGGAACTTTTCGTTTCGCCAGAACGGCAAACGGCGGGCAGGCAGGTTTTCAGACGGCTGGGCAAGCATTACAAACGCAGTTTCAGGCGAAGCGGCTCGGCGCATTCGTTCAGGTTGCAAAAGTAAAGCCAAGTTTTGGAATAATTAGAATAAATACACAAACCCGCCGAACCTATCCAGTTGCGGCGAAAAAACCGAATAAGTTCGGCGGGTTTGCGGTGGTTGGCAGAAGAACAACAAACGACCAAGCGTTTTGGGCAAAATTTGCCTAAAACGCCTGAACGGTAAACGCAAAACGATAAACGCGTAACGGCTTACTTGAACAATCCGCCCAGAATGCTGCCGAGCATGTCTTGTCCGCGCGGTTGCTGTTGGGCCGGAGTGCCGCCGCCCATCATGCCGCCCAACACACTGCCGAGCAGCCCGCCGCCTGCACTTTGCTGGCCGCCGCCCATGAGTCCGCCCAGCATCCCGCCAATGTCCATGCCGCCTTGCTGGGCTTGGTTCACGCGGCCGTTCAGCATGTTCATAATCAGCGGAATGGCTACCGACGCTATCATCTGCGCCGTGCCGGGCGACAGGTTCAGCTTGTTGCCTAACTGCGAGGCCACGTTTGGCATCAGGCCGTTCACAGCCGGACTGTCTGGCGTGGTGTCTTGGCCGGAGAGCATTTCCTGAATGCCCGAAAAGTCGCCGCCTTGCAACTGCTGCATCAGCGATTCCATCACGCTTTCGCTGACCACGCCAGCCGCTTGCTGTGGGTTCACGCCGAGTTGTTGCAACTGCGGGTTGTTGTCAAATTGGCTGCCCAGTTGCGACTGGGCCATGCTCATGAGTTGTTCAAGCATAGACAAAGTTAGGTTACAGGTGACAAGTTGTAAGGTTGCGGGTTGCGGGCTGCAAGTTAAGGATTGGAAAGTGGAAAGATTGGAAAACGGTCAAGATTTGTTTGCTCGTCGGGCGTTTTGGCAAATTTTTGCCCAAAACACTTTGAAGTACGATTTACGAGGTGCGAAGTACGAATTCAATTCAGATCCCGACAGGTCGGGACGGCAAAGCCAATTCTGAATTTATATGAATTTATAATCGAAGAGTTCAATCTCTAAGCTCCCTGCCCCAAGGCAAATGCGAGGAAATCCATTACCTTTGTAGTGTGCAAGCCGTCTTGTCGCTCCCGTGCCTCGGCGCGGGGGAGGAAAGTCCGGGCAGCGTAGGGCAGCGTACTTCCTAACGGGAAGGCAACCGGCCGGGAACAGCCGGTTGACAGACAGTGCCACAGAAAACAAACCGCCGGAAACAATGAGTGAATGATTGAGTTTTGAATGATTGAATAAGCAAGCGAAAATCTATTCGATCATTCAAAACTCAATCATTCGCTCATTGTCCCGGTAAGGGTGAAAAGGTGGGGTAAGAGCCTACCGCGCGGGTGGCGACATCCGTGGCAGGGTAAACCTTACGCGCTGAAAGACCAAATAAGCCGGTGCTTTTGGAATGCGGAGTGCGGAATGCCGAAATCGGAGTTTTTTCCGACTTCCCGCTTCCGCACTCCGCATTCCGAATAGAGGGCGGCCCGTTCGAGCCGGCGGGTAGGTCGTTAGAGGTCAGCGGTGACGCTGACCCCAGATAAATGACAGGAGCCGTGCTTTGCCGCACGGAACAGAACCCGGCTTACAGGCTTGCACTTTTTTTCAATTTTGAATGACTGAATGAGGGAATGAATGGGCGTTTTGGGCGAAAAACTCTCATAACGAAACGCAGTCTTTTTCTGTAAAACGGCGGAACTTACAGTTTTTTAGGAAGCATCCGGAATTCCGTTCCACCGCGCCGTTTTGAGCGTTTTTTGTTCAAAATGCCACTGCCGACTGACCACTTACCACTAATTTAACACCGCGTTTTGTAGTTGCGTCACCATGCGCAGGCGGGCAAGGGCGGCGGCCATTTGCTGGCCCGCTTTTTCGAGGAAGGCGGTTTCGTGTTCGGCCAAGTTTCCGAAGGTGGCCAGTTCGAGTACGCCCTGCCGGTTGCCGTCGGCGGCCAGCGGCACCAGCAGCACCGTGCGCGGCAACGCCTCGCCCAGGCCTGACGTAATGCGTATGTAGTCGGGCGGCACTTCGGTCAGGTGGATGAGTTGGCCCTCAAGCCAGCACTGGCCCACCAGCCCCTCATCCTTGCCGATGCTTTTCTCCAAGTGCTTTTTCTTGTCGAATGCGATGCACGCCGTCAGGTGCAGGTTGTCGTCTTGGCCGGTGTCGGTAAACACTGCGCCTTGGTTGGCTTTCACACAGGTTACCAAGTGTTTCAAAGCGGCATGGCAAAGCTCCTCCACGTTGTTTTGGCGTTGCAACAACTGCGCCAACGCCGCTTGGTTGGCGTTCAGCCAGTTTTGCCGCGCCTCCTCGGCTTTCAGGGTTTGCAGTTGCAGGGCCAGCGTGGTCACGGCGCGGGTGATTTCGTCTTGTTCGTCGGTCTGTTGATGCGCCATCGCCAAGTCGCCCTGTGCGATGCGCGTCAGGTTGCCAATCACCGACTGCATCCGGCCAATCATGGTCGCAAACGAATTGACCAGTCCGCGCAGCAGCGGATGGTAACGCTTTGCGTCAAGCGAAACGGCCAGATTGCCCTGCGCGATGGTCTGGGCAATGGTTTCCAACTCGCCGATGGGCCTGAAAATAATGCGGGCGAAATAATAGAGACAAGCCACCAGCACGGCTGTCATCAGCAAAAACAGCACGACAATGGCAACCACGGCCCGCCGGGTGCGTGCCTCGGCATGGCTCACCAGCCAGTCGCTGACCACCACCAGTTGCTGCTCAATGCTGGCAAACGACAAGTTCAATTGGTTGCGCAGCCCTTCGCCGTCGTTGAGGCCGATGCGTTTCTCGATTTCGACAATTTGCTCAAAAAGCGTTTGGTACTCGGTGAGCAAGACTTTTACCCGGTTGCCAGCCGACGAGTCGGCACCGGTGGCAATGGCCTCGTTGATTTTGGCTTTGTAACGCGTCAAGTTGATGTCGAATTTGCTCAGGTATTCCTCCTCTTTGCGCAGGAAAAAATCCTTTTCGTCCCGGCGCAACGACAGCAAATGGCTGCGTTCCACTGGAAACGGAATGCTGTCAATGGCGTGGATGGCGCGGCGCATCCGTCCTTCCAAGCCGTTGTTTTTGAAACCTCGCTGCCGGTACAAATCGGTAATGCTCCCGAAAACCGTGCGGTACTCGTCCAAGCTACGGCGCAGTTCGTCCAGGGCCGGGGCAAGGCCCAAGTCCGTGCATACATCGTTGGCTTTCAGTTCGGTAAGCAGGCTGTCGGCGTGGTGCAGGGCTTGTACATTCTGGCCGTAAAACATACCTTGGCCCGATTTCACGAAAGTCTCGTCGTTGTATTCTTCGAGCAGAAAATCTTTTTCGGCGCGGCGTGCCCGGTGGGCTTGCTGCATCACCGCATTGAACCGGCTGTCGGCTTGGTAGCTTTGGTTGATGTGTCGAATCGTTATCACGACAAACACCAGTGCCAAACCTACCATGAAAATGATGACCAGTGCCGCCAAGGCGGTTTGCCGTATAATCTTGACCGAGCCGACTTGCATGTTTCGAAGCGTGTAAGTCCTTGTGAGTGATACACTTTTTAGTGAAGCGTAACCAAGCTACAACATTCGCATGGTTGGGCAATGGTGAGGCCATCCGCTTGGGCGGGCCGACACGCACGTGGGCGCAATATCGGCCCGGCCCTTGGTGCGGCGGCTGGCTGTTACTGGTCTCCGACCTAAAAACATACATCCTGCCCCTGCAACCCGGCGGTTACGTATCGGCTGGCGTTTTTTTGTTAATTTTCGCCCAAAACGCTATTTGTCAGAATCAGGATTTTCAGGATTGACAGGAAAAGCAGAATCAAGGCATTGGCTTGTGATTGCGAAAAATCCTTGCACCGTATTTTTCACCGCCGCGACGCAAGGGCGCGAAGAAAAACACGTTGTTTTGTTCGTCGGGCGTATGCCCAAGCGAAAATATCTTTGGTTCTGTCTTTTCTCTCAATCTTGAAAATCCCGATGCTGACAGCGTTTTAGGCAAAAATCGCTCAAAACGCTTTTCCGCATTTCCCAATCCGCATTCCAATCATTCTCTCATTCAATCATTCAAAATTGACCATGCCGCGCATCCTGATTATTGACGACGAAAAAAGCATCCGTTTCACCCTGCGGGAAATCCTTGAATACGAAAAGTATGAAGTGGACGAAGCCCAAGACGGCGAAGAGGGTCTCCGCAAACTTACCGAGCAAAGCTACAACGTGGCGTTGTGCGACATCAAAATGCCGAAAATGGACGGCGTGGAGGTGCTGACGCGGGCCAAGGAACAAGGCGTGGAGGCACAGTTTATCATGATTTCGGCGCACGGCACCATCGAAACGGCGGTGGAGTGCACCAAGAAAGGAGCCTACGATTTCATCTCGAAGCCGCCCGACCTGAACCGCCTGTTGGTGACGCTACGCAACGCCTTGGACAAGTCAACGCTGGTGACAGAAACCAAAGTGCTGCGCCGCAAGGTGACGAAAGGCTCGGAGATCATCGGTGAGTCGGAGGGCATCCGGCGGGTGAAGGAAACCATCGGCAAGGTGGCTCCCACCGAGGCCCGCGTACTCATCACCGGCCCGAACGGCGCGGGCAAAGAACTGGTGGCTCGGCAGTTGCACGAGCAAAGCAACCGGGCGGCCATGCCGTTGGTGGAGGTCAACTGCGCGGCCATTCCCAGCGAACTGATTGAAAGCGAACTGTTCGGCTATGAAAAAGGCGCGTTCACGTCGGCCGTCAAGCAGCGCATCGGCCGGTTCGAGCAAGCCGACGGCGGCACGCTGTTTCTCGACGAAATCGGCGACATGAGCCTCTCGGCGCAGGCCAAGGTGCTGCGGGCCTTGCAGGAGAACAAAATCACCCGCGTGGGCGGCGACAAGGAAATCAAGGTGAACCTGCGGGTGATTGCCGCCACTAACAAAGATTTGCGCAAGGAAATCGCCGAGAACCGCTTCCGGGAGGATTTGTACCACCGCCTCAGCGTGATTCTGATTCACGTGCCCCCGCTCGACGAACGCAAAGACGACATTCCGCTGCTGGTTGAGAAGTTCCTGCAAGACATTGCCGAGGACTACGGCAGTGCCGCCAAGAAAATAGCCTCGGAAGCCGTGCGGCACCTGCAAAGCCTGTCGTGGAGCGGCAACATCCGCGAATTGCGCAACGTGGTGGAGCGGCTGGTCATCATGAGCGGCCCTGAAATCACCGAATCCGACGTGCGGGCGTATGCGGCGAAATGAACAGCCCCCACCCGGCCGCACAGGCTCGCCCCAAAACTCTCGTTTTGGTCGCCCCCAAGGGGGAGGGGAAAGGCCTCACCCCCGACCCCTCTCCGAAGGAGAGGGGAGATTTTTCTCCTCCCCCTTGGGGGAGGCCGGGTGGGGGCTGTTTTACCTTAACGAGTAGTACGCAAACAACGCCACCAGCGAGAACACCACAAACGTGGCTGTGTAGCTTGCCACCAACAGCCCGAACTTCAGGCCGGTGCGCAGGTAGTTTTGTCCGTACACTTTCTTAAGGGCAAAAAACAAGTAGCCCAACACCCACACCGACAGCACCGACATCAGCACGCGGTTGAAACCCGCCATGCCCGCCGACAGGTACGAACTCACGAGCATGTACAACAGCAGCACCACGAACACAAACGAGTGGAAATGCAGCGAAAACGTAAGATGTTCCATGTAAAACCGCTTCTGTCGGTGGTAAAGCAACACTTGGATGAGGGCATAGAGCGGCACCATCACGAAAAACAGCTTGGGCAGCGTGGAATCGAAGAAATTGTCCCAAAACGCATCTCCAATCAGAAAATCGTCGTCGCTGGCGGTGCGGTTGGTTTCCAAGTCGCGTTGGATTTCGGCCAGTTCACGCGACGAAATGTTGCCGTCGGCCACGCGGTATTGCGTGCGACTTGGCTTGTTGACGGCCAGCATCAAGAAAGCCAACAAGCTGATGGTCAAGTACATGCGTAACGGCGGAATGTACCGCACGCGGCGGCCCCGGATGTATTCGTCGGTGAGGAAGCCGGGGCGCAACAACAGCGGCACCAAGCTGCGAAACACCTTGGAGTCGAACGAGAAATAGTCTTCCAGAAAATCTTTCGTCACCTCGCCAAACGATGCCAGTTTCGGCTCGGTTGACTGCCCGCAAGCCGGACAATACGCGAACTTGGGCTGCAACGCTGCGTTACAGTTGGCGCAAACCGGCGATGCGGCAATGTCGGTCTTGGGTGCGTGGGTAGCTGTTTCGGTCATGCGTTATGCGAATGGTTAGTGGTAAGTCGTTAGTGGTAAGTCGTAAGTGGTGAGTGAAGGTTTTAGAGGTTGTTTAAAATTCTGTTTTGAAGGACGTTTTGAGTATTTTTTGCCCAAAACGCCTATTTTTTGTCTTGATCGAGCCTGTGATTCCCTGTCTGCCGACACCTGTCCGCCTCTGCCCGTCCGGCAGACGGGGTAGCGGAGGCAGGCAGGCTTCCCGCCTGCGGGATGACCTTGCGTTTTTAATCCGTTTTGGGCAAAAATCGCCAAAAACGCTTCGGTAGAATAAAACCTTAACTAACCTCTTTAGAGACTGTTTGAATTAATTTTTCGGGCTGCAAAGGCGGCTTTTTGGCTGCGACTTTGCCTTTTTCTCGACCCGTAGCCTCCGGCTACGCCTCTCGAAAACAGCTCGCCTCGCGCAAAAATCCGCTCTTTTCGCTTCCGAAAAATTAGCTCAAACAGTCTCTTAATTCCGAGGCCGACGGGCTGGCGTTTCGGCCATGTTTGCGGCTTGGCAGACCTGTCGGGAGCGGCCTCTTCGTTTTGGGCAATTTTTGCCTAAAACGCCTGTTGTTTTGTTTTTTCCGCATTCGGCACTTCGCGTTCCGGATGCGTGCCCGAACGCTGAACCAAAAACTCTTTCCGTAAAATTCGGCTTTTTTTCGCAACTTGCCGTTCATTTTCCCCGTGTTTCGTTGCCGAATGCATCCGTCGTTTCGCTTTGTCCG
>JALOMD010000682.1 GCA_025455595.1 Cytophagales bacterium
TCAGCTTGTCACAGACTCCCAAATACGCAATATTCGGTTCGTTTTAGTGTCATGGACTGTGTATTTTCGGCAAATCGGCTCGCTACCTCGAACGAAGCACATTTTTCCAAAAAGCAAAAGGCCACGGCGTTTTGAACAAAAATTGCCCGAAACCTGCATTATCTGCGGGTAAAATCCTTCGGATTGCGCACAGGCTAAAGCATGTGCGACATGCAAAGCGTTTTGAGCGAATTTTGCCCAAAACGCGTCTCTGACCTCTGACTTCTTATCTCTGACCTAAAAATCGTACTTCGTAAATCGTACTTCAACATGCATCGCCGCACGTTTATCCGACACACTCTGGCCGCCTCGGCCTCGTTGGCCGCCGCGCCGCTGCTGGCACACACCGGCCAGCCCAACCCCGACCCTACGAAACTGCCGCGTTGGCGGGGCTTCAATTTGCTCGAAAAGTTCATCGCCGACGTGGCCGAGTGGAACAAGCCCTACCGCGAGAAAGACTTCGAGTGGATGGCCCGCTGGGGCTTCGACTTCGTGCGACTGCCCATGTCGTACAAGTGTTGGATGAAAACCGAGGACTGGTACGGCCGCGCCACTCCCAACCGCCCCGATGAGGCGAAAATGAAGGAAGTGGACGCGGCGGTGGCGTTCGGCAAGCGGTACGGCATCCACGTAAACCTGAACCTGCACCGCATCCAAGGCTACTGCGTCAATCCGCCCGCCGAGCCGGTTTCGCTCTGGACAGACGAAAAAGCACTGGAGGCCGCCGTGTGGCAGTGGCGTTTCTTGGCCGAACGCTACAAGGGCATCCCCAACACGCAACTCAGCTTCGACTTGGTGAACGAACCGGCCGGAGTGGACGAACCCGACTACGTGCGGGTGGTGACGGCGTTGGTCAACGGCATCCGCGAAGTCGATCCCGGCCGCCTCGTCATCGCCGACGGTCGCCAGTACGGCACTTTGCCCGTACCCGGCCTCAAAGGGTTGCGCCTCGGCCAAAGCACGCGCGGCTACAACCCCATGCAGGTGTCGCACTACCAAGCCACGTGGGTGCAGGGCGTGAAGGAATGGCCGCAACCCGGCTGGCCCATGACCGTGGGCGGCGAAACGTGGGACAAGGACAAGCTGCGCCGCGACTACATTGAGCCGTGGAAAAAACTGGAGGCCGAGGGCATCGGCATCCACGTGGGCGAGTGGGGTTGCTACAAGTACACGCCGCACGCGGTGGCCCTGCGCTGGATGGAAGATTGCCTGGGCCTGTGGAAAGAGGCCGGCTGGGGCTGGAGCCTGTGGAATTTCCGGGGCGACTTCGGCATCCTGAATAGCGGCCGCACGGATGTGAAATACGAGAACTTCAAAGGCGAAAAACTCGACCGCCAGATGCTCGAACTGCTGCAAAGGTATTGAAGGAGCCTCCCCCAACCCCCTCCGAAGGAGGGGGCTTTTTATTGCTAAAAGGCGAAAAGCGTTTTGGGCAAAAATTGGCTAAAACGCTTTTTGTGCGAACTCCAATAGACAGGATTGCTACGATTGGAAAATCCTGTGCGTCATATGGTTCTGTTCATAAATCTATGACTTTCGCTTGTCGGGAAAAAGATTTTTGTAGCTCCGAATGTCATTCGGAGACCATCCGTAGGATGGTTTTCCGCAGCAGAAATCACGCCACGGCGTGGTTCTCCGAATATCATTCGGAGCTACAAGCGAAGATTGTAAAATCAAGGTAGTCTTTTAATCCGACGAAACGCAAGTTCGGCGAAGCCAATCAAGGTTCAGACGGGAACCCGTTTTGGCCGTTCCCGCCTGTTGCGGGATTTTTCAATTTTTGCCTAAAACGGCTTCTGCTCACTCCTCTATTCATTTTCGGTTTCCAAACTCCGATTTCCGCATTCCTCCGTCCGGGCATGGAATTTTGAACGAAAGCTACTGACCAAAAAGCTCTTGTTCGACATGAAATTCCTCGAAAACAAAATTGTGTTCATCACCGGCGGCACGTCCGGCATCGGCAAGGAATGCGCGTTGCTGGCGGCCCGGCACGGTGCCAAAGTGGCCTTGGCCGACATCAAGGAAGACAACCAAACCGCCGAAGCCCTGCAACAAGCGGGCGGCGAAAGTTTCTTTGTGCAGTGTGACGTGTCTTCGCCCGAAAGCGTCAAGAACGCCGTTGACCAGACCATCGCCCAGTTCGGCGGGCTTGACGTGGCTTTGAACAACGCGGGCATCGGCGGCGAGGCGCACCACATCCAAGATGTGAGCGTAGAAGGCTGGCGGCAGGTGATTGACATCAACCTGAACGGCGTGTTTTACTGCATGAAATACCAACTGGCTTATTTTTTTGACAACAAGCGGCCCGGTGCCATCATCAACATGTCGTCGGTGCTGGGGCAGGTGGGCTTCATGGGGTCGTCGGCCTACGTGGCTGCCAAGCACGGCGTGTTGGGGCTTACCAAAACGGCGGCGTTGGAATACGGCCCGCAGAACATCCGCGTCAACGCCATTTGTCCGGGCTTCATCGAAACGCCGATGCTCACCGACGCGGGCCTGTCGCCGGACAACGAGATCGGCAAGATGATTGCCGACAAGCACGCCATGAAACGCCTCGGCAAACCGGAGGAAATCGCCCGGCTGTTCGTGTGGCTCGCCTCCGACGAAGCCAGTTTCGTGAACGGCTACGCCGTGGACGGCGGGTATTTGGCGCAGTAGAAGCCCCACCCGGGCCGCAAGCCCCCATCCCCGACCCTTCCCCCAAGGGGGAAGGGAGTTTTTTCTCCTCCCCCTTGGGGGAGGCTGGATGGGCTTGCGTTTTGAGTAAAATTTGCTCAAAACGCCGTCACCTGCTTACTGCCGCTGCTTACCTTTCACCTCCCCTTTGGGGGAGGCCGGGAGGGGGCCTTTAGTCTTGCCAAAAACTGGCCGCTTTCGTCGGCGAACAGGCATTCGCAGGCGTATCCGGCGGCGGCGGCGTGGTCGGCGAGGATGTCGTAG
>JALOMD010000683.1 GCA_025455595.1 Cytophagales bacterium
GGCCGACGGGTCGCCCACGCCGCCTGCGAAGGTATTGGACGTGTTGTGCGGCTTGAGGATGAGGCGCGGTTGCAAGTCTTCCAAAAACAGGCCCTTGTTGTCCCAACTACGCCCGCCGTCGGTTGATTTCATGATGCCGATACGGCACACCGCCGCCGGAGACGTAGGCCCTTGCAGGCCCTGCGGCCACTTTTCGTCTTTGTAGCCTTGGCCGGTAGCCGGATCGTAGGGGAGGGTGGAGGGGTAGTTTTCGTTGTGATAGACGGCGTACAACGTCTTGCCCGATGCGTCGGCGGGCGACTGGTAAACGGTCTCGAACCACACGGCTCCGTGCAAACCCGGCGTGCCGACGGGGGCGTTTTTGGGCAGGCGAGGCTCGGTGAACGCCTCCGGCTTGCTGCCGAATGCTTCCTCAGCGTGGCGGCCGTCGGCGAATTTCAGGTCGCGGGCATCGCCCCACAGCGGGTCTTCGCCGTATTTGCCGGGAAAGATGCGGAACGTGTCGCCCACCCAATCGGCCATGTTGCAGTCCACGAACGAGTTGAAGTAAATCGTGTCTTGCGTCGGCACGAGTTTGAACGTTGGGTAAGCCTTGGGCTTGGGTTGCTGACTGGAAAACGCTATGAAGCCAGTAATGATAGCAGCAGCCATTGAAAAACCGCTTGTCAAAAGCAAGGGCCGGAATCGGTTGCGGAGTCTCATGGAAAATGTTGTGTTTTGATGGTGTTTCAAGCAAAAAATGCCCAAAGCGCTTTCGTGTGACTGGCGCAAGCGTCCGCTTGTGCTTTTTTCATTGACCAGCGTCCGCTGGTCGCGAGCGAAGCTCGCAAAAGTCGTCGCTACGCCGATATGCGATATGGCAAAGGCGTTTTGGGCGTTTTTTGCCCAAAACGCTTCCGATTTGTTCTTTGCCGAAATTACGCCTCAGCGTGTTGTCGTCTTTTGCAAGCTTCGCTTGCGACCAGCGGACGCTGGTCAATGAAAAAAGCACAAGCGGACGCTTGCGCCAGTCACACGAAAGCGTTTTGGGCAATCCCGACTCGTCGGGACGGCAGTTTTCGTCTTTCACGGCTCGCTTTTGGTTCGTCGTTGGCGCAATATAGCCGATACGCCGCGAATTTTGTTGCGTTGGAAAGAACAGTTTGTATTTTTGCTGCCTATACTTCCCAACCACATTTGTTCTCCATGAAAAAACTTCTCCGCCGCCTTGCCTTTGCATGGATGCTGGCAGCCGCTTTGCCCGTTGCCGCCCAGAAAATTTCCCTCACGCACGTGGAACCCGCCTTTTGGTGGACGGGCATGAAAAACCCGAACCTGCAAGTCTTGGTACACGGCCCCGGCATCGGGCAGGCGGCAGTGAGTATGTCACAGCCGGGTGTGACGCTGGCGGGCGTGGACAAGGTGGAGAATCCCAACTATCTGTTCCTGAATTTGCGCGTTGCCTCCAATGCCCAACCGGGCAAGTTTCCGATTGTGTTCAAAATCGGTCGCAAGTCGCTGACCTACACCTACGAACTACGGGCCAAGTCCACGGCGCAGAACCGCATCCAAGGCTTCGGCCCCGGCGACGCGATTTACCTGATCATGCCCGACCGGTTTGCGAACGGAAACCCGAAGAACGACACGGTGCCGGGCATGTTCCAAGGCACCCACCGCGACCAGCCTTTCGGGCGGCACGGCGGCGACCTGAAAGGCATCTCCGACCATTTGGATTACGTGAAAGACCTCGGCATGACGGCCGTTTGGCTGAACCCGGTCTTGGAAAACAACCAACGCAACGAAAGCTACCACGGCTACGCGATTACTGATTTGTACAGAGTGGACAGACGTTTCGGCAGCAACGAAGAGTATGTGTCCATGATTGACAAATGCCACCAAATGGGCATGAAGGTGATCCAAGACATGGTGGCAAACCACATCGGCATCGAGCATTGGCTGATGCGCGACCTGCCCGAAAAAGACTGGATTCACGACTCGCAGGCCAAGCAGCCCATGCTGACCAACTACCGCACCGGAATGCCCAGCGACCCGTACGTAGCCGAAAGCGACCTGAAGAAAATGACCGACGGCTGGTTTGTGGCGTGGATGCCCGATGTGAACCAGAAGAACGAAAAATTTGCCACGTACTTGATTCAGAACAGCTTGTGGTGGATTGAATATGCGGGCTTGGACGGCATCCGCATGGACACCTACCCGTACCCGGACAAGGCGTTCATGGCCCGCTACGCCAACGCTTTGCTCGACGAGTACCCGCGTTTCAACCTCGTGGGCGAATCGTGGATCAATTCGGTGCCCATTACGGCTTACTGGCAGAAGGGGTTTGTGGGCAAGGACGGCTACCAGACGCAACTGCCCTCGGTGACGGATTTTCCGTTCTACTTCACCGTTCTGCAATCGTTGAATGAAGACGGCGGCTGGGACACCGGCCTGACCCGGCTCTACATGACGTTGGGGCAGGATTTTGTCTATCCGAACGCCAACGAAAACCTCACCTTCCTCGACAACCACGATTTGACGCGTTTCTACCGCAGCGTAGGCCGCGACTTGCGCAAGTTCAAGCTCGGTATGACGCTGCTGCTCACCTCACGGGGCACGCCGCAAGTCTATTACGGCACCGAACTGCTCATGGACGGCGACGGGGCCGTACACCCCGATGTGCGGCGCGATTTCCCCGGCGGCTGGCCCGGCGACCCGGTGAACGCCTTCATGCGCGAAGGCCGGACCAAAGACCAAAACGAGGCGTACGATTTCATGAAGAAACTGCTCGACTGGCGGCGCACCAAGCCGTTTGTCTATAACGGCAAGCTGATGCACTTTCTGCCCGAAGACAACGTGTACGTCTATTTTCGCTATGACGACGCGGGCACGGCCATGATTGTCGTAAACGGTAAAAACGAAGACAAGACCTTGGACACCAAGCGTTTCGCCGAACGCATGGCCGGTTTCACCCGCGCCATTGATGTGCTTTCCGGCCAGACGGTTGCCGATTTGAATATTTTGAAAATTCCGGCCAAAACGGCTTTGGTGCTGGAACTGGGCAAGTAATTTCAAAAGGTCTTGGGTCTTGAGT
>JALOMD010000684.1 GCA_025455595.1 Cytophagales bacterium
TACGAGGTCAATATCGCTCATTCTCAGGCCTTTGTCTATTGGACTATGATCAGGATCATGTCCAGACGTTTTCGTGAAACATAATTTTAGACAACCTCTGAAAGAGCATGATATTGAAGCACGGGGCATCGCCCTGTGGAACCGACCCGACAATTGCTCGCCAAGTTGTGCAACGGGCAAAAACTTTTCTGCAAACAAAACCGTTTGGAAAGAGCAGGTTTTCATAGATGAGGACAATCATCTCAAGCCGTTTTAGGCAAAAATTGCCCAAAACACCTGTTGGCGGCGGGTATAAGAACCTCCCGACTCGCCTGCCACGCAAGGCGTGGTCGAGACAGGCTGCCGTTACAGAGCCAAATCTGACCTCTGACCTTAAAATCGTACTTCAACATGCTTGGCTATCGTTTTTCCAAATACACGCCGCCACCCAACGACGGAAAACCCAGTTTTGAGAATCTGCTCAAGATTTTCATGCAGTTGCTCACCATCACGGCCGGCGACGTGCAGGAGGCCCTCGACTGGATGAACAGCCTTGACCGGCAGTACGGCATCACCGACGGCGAGTACGGCATGGGCGATTTCATCCAAGACCTGAAAGACAAGGGCTACATCACCGACGAAACGCCCGACGGCAAGTTTGCCATCACGGCCAAAAGCGAGCAGAGCATCCGCCGCAGCGCGTTGGAGGAGATTTTCGGCAAACTCAAGAAAGGCAAGACCGGCAACCACCACACGCCATTCCAAGGCATGGGCGACGAACTCGGCACCGACATCCGCGACTACCAGTTCGGCGACTCGGTGGAGCAGATTTCCATGCTCGAATCCATCCGCAACGCGCAGATAAACCACGGCTACACCGAGGATTTCATGCTCACCGAACGCGACTTGGAAGTGGTGGACACCGAGTTCAAGTCGCAGACCTCGACGGTGCTGATGATTGATATTTCGCACTCGATGATTCTGTACGGTGAAGACCGCATCACGCCCGCCAAGAAAGTGGCAATGGCCTTGGCCGAACTGATCACGACCAAATACCCGAAAGACACGCTGGACATCATTGTGTTCGGCAACGACGCTTGGCAAGTGACCATCAAAGACTTGCCGTATCTGCAAGTGGGGCCGTACCACACCAACACCGTGGCCGGCCTCGAACTGGCGATGGACTTGCTGCGCCGCCGCAAAAACAAGAACAAGCAGATTTTCATGATTACCGACGGCAAGCCCACGTGCTTGAAAGAAGGCATCCGGTACTACAAAAACAGCTTCGGCCTCGACAAGCGGATACTGAACAAGACGCTCACATTGGCCGCCCAAGCCCGTCGGCTCAAGATACCCATCACCACGTTCATGGTGGCCTCCGACCCGTACTTGCAGCAGTTTGTGCGGGAACGGGCTTACTACAGCAGCCTCAAGGGGCTGGGTAGCATGTTGTTCGAGGACTACCAACGCAACCGCCGCAAAACGTTTTGAAAAACCGTCAGCAAGAGGCCGAGGAAACGCTTTGGAACGCCTTGAAAGGCAAGCAGTTGGGTGTGGCGTTTGAGCGGGGTCGCAAGTTTGGCAAATACCGGCTCTTTTACAGTGCAACCGTTCGCTTGGCCTTCGACGTTTGGGACGAAACCGAGCCGCCGCGACCCGACACGGACATTTTTGCGGCTGACGACAAGGCGCACATCCTCGCTAAGCAGGGCATCCGCTATTTTGCCGTAAGTGCAGGCGATGTGCTGGACAACGCCGACGAAGTGGTGCTGCGAATCATAGACCGGATGAATGGTTAGTTTCCTTTGATAGGCCAAATTTGTTTTTCAGACATGCAATTAGCCGTAGAAATAGAAAAGACGTTTGGCAAGCCGACCGACGAGCAGTTCTTCCAGTTTTGCCTCGCCAACAAAGGCCGTTTGCGCATTGAACGCGATGAGAACGGACAGATACTATTCTTACCACTTGCCGGATTAGAAACAGGGCTTTACAATGCCGGATTAACTTTTGAGTTTTGCCAGTGGAACAGAAGTCGTAAACTCGGGAAAGTCTTCGGTTCCAGTGCAGGCTTCACCTTGCCTGACACGTCTGTGAAGTCGCCGGATGTTTCGTGGCTGAGTAACGAAAAGTGGAACCGAATCTCGGAAGAGGAACGCAAGCGGTTCGCCAAAACAGTGCCCGATTTTGTGTTGGAACTCCGCTCGGCCTCCGACGAGTTGTGGGAGCTAAAGAGAAAGATGGAAAAGTGGCTGGAAAACGGCGTGCAGTTGGGCTGGTTGGTTGATGTGCAAAACGAAAAAACCTACGTTTACCGACCCAGCCAAGAAGTGGAACAAGTGCCATTCGCCCAAACCCTGTCGGGCGAAAACGTATTGCCCGGTTTTTCAATCAATCTCAAGCAGTTTATCGAAAACTTGACGTAACTGCCGGTCTTGGGCCAAAACGGCGTTTTAAGCAAAAATTGCCCAAAACGCTGACGAAAACTCAAAACACAACAAGCCGTTTCAGGCGATTTTCGGCAAAAACACCCTCTACAGTTCTTAAATTCATAATTCTGAATTCTTAATTAAATTGGTATTACAACCAACCTGATGAATTACAACCAACTGACATCCGCACAGAAAACCAAAATCTCGACCGTCGCCGAACTGAAGGCGGCGGGTTATCAGCCGCGTTCCATCAAACAGGAACTGCGCGACAACCTGATTGACAGACTCAAACGAAAAGAAGAAGTGTTTCCGGGCATTTGGGGCTACGAAGAAACCGTTATCCCGGACATTGAGCGGGCCATTTTGTCGATGCACCACATCAATTTGCTGGGGCTGCGCGGGCAGGCCAAGACGCGCATCGCCCGCATGATGGTGAACCTGCTCGACGAGTACATTCCGGTGGTCAAAGGCTCGGAGCTGAACGACGACCCGCTGCAGCCGCTCTCCCGCTTCGCCCACGACCTGATTGCCGAGCACGGCGACCACACGCCGGTGGCTTGGCTGCACCGCGACGAACGGTACACTGAGAAACTGGCCACGCCCGACGTGTCTATCGCCGACCTCATCGGCGATGCCGACCCCATCAAGGCGGCCACGCTGAAACTGCCCTATTCCGACGAACGGGTGATTCACTTCGGGCTGATTCCGCGTTCGCACCGGGGCATTTTCGTCATCAACGAACTGCCTGATTTGCAGGCCCGTATCCAAGTGTCGCTGTTCAACATCTTGCAGGAAGGCGACATCCAGATTCGCGGTTTCAAAATCCGGCTGCCGCTTGACATCCAGTTCGTTTTCACTGCCAATCCCGAGGACTACACCAACCGGGGCAGCATTGTCACGCCGCTCAAAGACCGGATTGACAGCCAAATCATCACGCACTACCCGAAAAGCATCGAAATTGGCAAGCGGATTACCAAGCAGGAGGCCGTGGTGAAAAACGGCCAGGAAACCGCCGTGGTGATGCACGAACTCATGGCCGATTTGATTGAGCAAGTGGCCATTGAGGCCCGCAGCAGCGAATACGTGGATGCCAAAAGCGGCGTGTCGGCGCGTTTGACTATCTCGGCCTATGAAAACCTGCTCAGTGCCGCCGAACGCCGGGCGTTGATCAACAGCGAAAAACAAACAGCCGTCCGCGTGGGCGACTTGTGGGGCGTGATTCCGGCTATCACGGGCAAGGTTGAGTTGGTCTATGAAGGCGAGCAGGAAGGCCCGCAGATTGTGGCGCAAAACCTGATTGGCAAGGCCGTCCGGTCGTTGTTTTTGCAGTATTTCCCAGACCCCGAAAAGGCCAAGAAACAAAAAAGCAACGGCTCTAACCCGTACCGACTCATTACCGACTGGTTCGGCGAAGGCAACACGGTGGACTTGCTCAACGACCTGTCGAACCAAGAGTACCGCAACCAACTGCTGGGCGTGAAAGGTTTGAAAGACTTGGTGCGCGAACGC
>JALOMD010000685.1 GCA_025455595.1 Cytophagales bacterium
TATTTTTCCGTGGGCGGGCATCCGGCCTTCAACGTGCCGCTGGCCGCCGGCACGCATTACGAAGATTACCGTTTGGTTTTCGACCAGCCCGAAAAGCTGCTCCGTTGGCTGCTCACACCGGGCGGTTTGATTGGCAGTGCGTCGGGGAGGAGGGAGGTTCCTGTGCAGTCAGGTGCGGAAACGGTGCTGCCACTGACAAAAGAATTGTTTTCCGAGGATGCACTGGTTTTCAAGCACTTGTCCTCGACTCGCGTGCGGTTGGAAAGCGAAAAGGCACCAAATGGGCTGGAAATGACATTCAAGGGGTTTCCGTACTTCGGCGTGTGGGCGGCTAAAAACGCCGACTTCGTGTGTCTGGAGCCGTGGTGCGGCATTGCCGACGCGGAAGACGCAAACCGGCAACTGGCCGAAAAAGAGGGCATCGTAAAACTGGAGCCGAACAACGAGTGGAGCCGCCAGTGGCAAGCGAGGTTTTGGTAAACCTCGCCGTAAATGAAACAAAGCGTTTTGAGCGAATTTTGCCCAAAACGCCTTTCGCACGCAGGTCTGACCGGAATAACAGGCTCGCGTTTTAAGCAAATTTTGCCCAAAACGCTTCTGGCAATAGCGCCTGTTTTCACCGCCGCCGGGCGGCCGACATACGGCCTTGCTTGGCGCGGACATTCTGCCAATAGGCTCGAAAGTCGGCTTCCTTGTCGGTGCATTCTTTGTCCTGAAACATAGTGGCGGTTACGGCGAAAACAACAACTGCCAGCAGGGTCATGAAAATCACAATGGCTGCCATGGGTACTCGTCTGTCAATTTTTGGAGATACGGTTGTCCATCCTTAAAAAAATGTGCCAGTTTCTGCGCCGCCGCGATTTTGAGCGAGCTAAGATTTTCTGTAGAAATTATAACTAATAATATCCCGGTATTGTTCCATCATCGTCGTTTTTCTGCGGAGCCTGTGCCAACTGTGACGAACTTGCTCCAGTCCGATGAAACTTGGCGACTCACGAGCAAGGATTTTCAAGGTTTGGTACAATGCTTTCGACTGGGTGTGTGAGAATCAATAATCCGCCCAATGCTTGAAATCACCCGAACGATGGCCTAACTTTGGCGCACATCACACAAATCACCAGCCGATACCTGCACGTGCCCAACGTTTTAGCCATTATTCCTGCCCGACAAGGGTCGAAGTCCGTTCCGCACAAAAACATCCGTTCCATTGCCGGAAAGCCGCTGTTGGCGCATTCCATCGGACACGCCTTGGCCGCCAGCCGCATCAACCGGGTGATTGTCAGCACCGACAGCGAACTGTACGCCGACATCGCCCGCCAGCACGGGGCCGAGGTGCCCTTCCTGCGGCCGGAAGCCATTGCCCAAGACCATTCCACTGATTTTGAGGTGTTTGAACACGCTTTGGATTGGCTAAAAGCACACGAGCAATACGTACCCGACGTCTGCGTACATTTGCGTCCGACGCACCCGGTGCGCAACCCCGCCGACATTGACGCAATGATTGACCTGCTGCTGGCCGATGAGTCGCTGGATGCGGTGCGGTCGGTGGTGGCCAGTCCGGAAACGCCGTACAAAATGTGGTTTATGGACGAGGCCGGAATGCTGCGGCCGGTTATAGAAACCGACATCCGCGAGGCGTACAACCAGCCCCGGCAAGTGTTGCCGCCCACGTATCTGCAAAACGCTTCGATTGACGTGTTACGCACCCGCACGCTGCTGGAGAAAAAGTCCATGACGGGCGACCGGATTCGCGGCTACCTGATGGCGGAGATTCACGACATTGACCACGAGGCGCAACTGGCGGCCGCCGAGGCGCGGTTGCACGGCGACACGAACGCAGGCAATCACCGACCCAAGACTTTCTGTTTCGACATTGACGGCGTAATCGCCACGCTCACGCCCGACAACGACTACACCCGCGCCGAATGCAACCGTTCGATGGCGGCCGTCGTAAACGCGCTGTACGATGCGGGCAACGAAATCATTCTGTTCACCGCTCGCGGCACCAAAACCGGCATTGACTGGGCTGAAACCACACGCGAACAAATGCAACGCTGGGGCGTAAAATACCACGAGTTGCGTTTCGGCAAGCCCGCCGCCGACTACTACATCGATGACCGGATGCTGTCGTTCGACGCAGTGGCCAATTTAGTCGTAAGTGGTAAGTCGTAAGTCGTTAGTGGTCAGTGCGTTTTGGGCAATTTTTGTCCGAACCATGATTCGCAGGATTAGAAGATTACCATGATTGCAACTATCAAGGCAATCCTTTAATCCTACGAATCAGGGTTCAGACAAACCAGCGTTTTAGGCAAATTTTGCCCAAAACGGCAATCTGCAATCTTGGACCTGTAACCTTTCAAATCGTACCTCGTACTTCGTAAATCGTACTTTAAATTCACCCATTCCTTCATTCACTCATTCAAAATTGACATGCATCCGCTTTTTAGAGACCTGTTTATATTCGAGATGGCGAACAATCACCAAGGCGACGTGAACCACGGCCTGGCGATTATCCGCGAAATGGGCAAAATCAAACGCAAGTACAACCTCAACGCCGGGGTCAAGTTCCAGTACCGGCAGTTGGACACGTTCATCCACCCCGACTACCGCAACAACACCGAGGCCAAGCACATCAGCCGGTTCCTGAGTTGCAGTGCCGACGACTGGCCGCTGTTGCAGAAAATCGCGAAGGCGGGCAAGCCGGTCATCGCCTCCACGGGCGGGCTGCTGATGCCGCAAATCGACAGCTTGGTCAGCTTCCTGCGCCACCGCACGGTTGACTTCGCTGTGTTGCACTGCGTAGGCATATATCCCAGCCCTGATGAGGTGCTGCACCTCAACTTCCTTGAAAAGCTCATCCGCCGCTACCCGGACGTGACCATCGGCTACTCCGGCCACGAGGCACCGGACAACACCGACGTGGTGAAAATCGCCATTGCGAAAGGCGCGAAAATACTGGAACGGCACGTGGGCTTGCCCACCGACAGCATCAAGCTCAACGCTTACTCCATGAATCCCGAACAGGTGGACAAATGGGCGGCGGCGGCGCAACAGGCGCACGTGATTTGCGGGAATGCGGAGAAATCGGTGACGCAGGCCGAAATGGACTCGCTGCTATCGTTGAAGCGCGGCGTATTTTTGCGGCGCGACCTGAAAAAAGGCGAGGAAATCACCGCTGCCGATGTGTTTTTCGCCATGCCGTGCCAAGAAGGGCAACTGACATCGGGCGAATTCGGGCGTTACCGCGCCAAGTGGAAAGCCACCCGCGACTACAAGGCCCGCGAAGCGGTTTTCGAGACCAATCCGCCCGACTTGTACACGCAGATCCGGGGCATCATCCACCAGGCACGCGGTCTTTTC
>JALOMD010000686.1 GCA_025455595.1 Cytophagales bacterium
TGTACAGATTTGGTAAAAATTGCTCAAAACGTTTTTTTGAGGCACCGGAAAGCGTTTCGGGCGTTTTTTTGCGGATTCGCACAGAACATCAATAACCAAAAACCATACAACGAAATTTCCATGAAAAAACATTGTCTTTTCCTGCTCCTAAGCTTTCTGTATTTCAGCGCAGTAGCCCAAAGTGCTTTATTGAAATCCGGCCCGATGGTGGGCTATTCCGATTACAAGGAAGTGTCCCTTTGGGTGCAAACCACACAGGCCGCCGAAGTGAAAATCGTGTATTTCGAGAAGCTGCAAGTCCCGTCTTCAGCGGGAGCAAAACCCGCCGTGCGGTACGAAACGGCGCGGGTGCGCACCGTGCCCGAAAAAGCCTTTGCCGCACACCTGATTGCCGACAAAGTGCAGCCGGGCAAACGCTACACGTATGAGTTGCACATCAACAACCGCAAGGTGGAACGGCCCTATCCGCTTGAATTCCAGACCCAAACGCTGTGGCAGTGGCGCACTGATCCGCCCGATTTCAAATTCGCCACGGGCAGTTGTGTCTATATCAACGAGACGGACGTGGACCGACCGGGCAAGCCTTACGGCGGCGAGTATGAAATCTTGGAACGTATTGCCGACCAGAAGCCCGATTTCATGCTGTGGCTCGGCGACAATATTTACCTGCGCGAAGTGGACTGGAACACCCGCACGGGCATTTTGCACCGCTACACGCACACGCGCAGCACGCCCGAAATGCAACGGCTGCTCGGCGGCACGCACCACTACGCCATCTGGGACGACCACGACTACGGCCCCGACAACTCCGACCGGGGTTTTGCCAACAAGCACCTGACGCTGGAGGCGTTCAAGCTGTTTTGGGCCAACCCGAATTATGCATTGGGCGAAAACGCGGGCATCGCAGGCACGTTCCAGTGGAACGATGTGCAGTTCTTCCTGCTCGACAACCGGTGGTTTCGCACGCCCGACCGCAACCGCCTCGGCCCTGACCGGGCCATGCTCGGCGAGCAACAGTTGCAGTGGCTCGTTGACAACCTGGTTTACAGCCGGGCCACGTTCAAGGTGATTGTCATCGGCGGACAGGTGCTGAACCCGGCCGACTTGGAGGAAAACTACGCCGACTACGCCTCCGAACGCGAGCAGTTGCTGCGGGCCATCAGCGAGGCGCGGGTGCCGGGGGTGCTGTTCCTTGACGGCGACCGCCACCATACCGTCCTCACCAAGCTTGACCGGGCGGGCCGGTATCCGCTCTACGACCTCACGGTTTCGCCCATCACGTCAAGCAGCTACGAGCCGAAGAACGAGGCCAACACCGCCGCCGTGTCCGGCACGCTGGTCGCCGAGCGGAATTTTGCGGTGATAGAAGTGAAAGGCCCCCGCACCGACCGCACCCTGACCATCCGCATCCACGACGTGAAAGGCACCGAAAAGTGGCGGCGCGACATCAAGGCAAGCGAGTTGAAATAGCCTGGAGCAGAGGGCATGGGGCAGAGGATGTTTTGGGCAAATTTTGCTTAAAACGCCCTTGTCCGAATCAGAATTTACAGGATTGGCAGAAAAAACAGAATTGACTGAACCGACAGTTCGGCTTTGCAGGCGGTGTTCGGTACAAAGAAGCAATTGTGGCAGGACAAAAACAGCGTTTTCAGCAAATTTTGCCAAAACGCCCTATGCCCCATGCTACTTCAACTCTTGCTTTCGTTTCACTTTCTGTCGGATGGCCCGTACTTTGTCCACGTTCACCGGCGTAACGGCGGCGAGCAGCCCTGTACGTACCGACTGCCACAAGAAAGCGACGAAACTGTCGTCCGGCTGGCGGCGGTAAAAAATAGGCACGGTGCGGGCGGGACTTTGTTCCGCTTCCACGTTGCTGGTTCGGAGGGCAATATTGCTCAGGAGTGTAAGCATGCCTTGTTTCTTCTGCCTTTCCGGGTCAAACACCTCTATTCTCAGGTCTTCGTAAAGCGGTTTCACCCAGCCTCGTGCCACGCCGTGCCGCACAGTTGTTGAGAACGAGACCCGGTTCACCCAGCCGTCGGCCACGCGGATGTTTTCGTTAGGCAAGCTGATTTGGTTAAAGGCCGCAATCGGCATTTTTTCCAAGTAGCCGTGGTAGGCCAAGTCAAATCTTCTGGCAAGCAGGTTTGTGGCCAGCGTCAGGTTCATCCGGCCTTCGTTCATCAGCATTGTACTCGCTTTCACCACCAAAGGCGTACGATTGGTCATGCGGCGGGGATCGTTGGTCAGGTTTGTCACTTCAATGCGTGACTTGTCGAACGATATTTTGCCCGGCACACTCACCTTGGGCATCTGCTCGGAGTACGTGATGGATGCACCCGAAACGATTGCCGAGTCTATTTGCACGCGAAAGGGAATGTCGCGCATGACTTCGTGGGGCATCAGCGGGCTTTTTTTGCGCGGCGGCACGCGTTTGTCGCGATATACTTTCAGCACCGGGTTTGTCACTTGGATGCTGCGCATGACCAAGGCCGACTGCAACGCTTGGCGGACATCCACATCGCGGCAGGTGATTTGCGGGACTTGCAACCGGAACAAGTCTTTCTGGGTTTTGCTCAGGCGGACAAACGCTTGGTCGGAAACCCTTGGCCCAAACTGTACGGATTGGATTTCCAAGCG
The DNA here is from genome assembly GCA_025455595.1 of Cytophagales bacterium. Taxonomy (GTDB): domain Bacteria; phylum Bacteroidota; class Bacteroidia; order Cytophagales; family 172606-1; genus Xanthocytophaga. The sequence goes on from JALOMD010000686.1 coordinate 2,641, forward strand.
GCGGTC
>JALOMD010000687.1 GCA_025455595.1 Cytophagales bacterium
ATCCATGCGCCGGTGACCTTCAAAGGCGAGTTCCTTGCGGCGTTCGTTCAAAACCGCTGTTACGAACTGATCCTTGGTGGCGAACGTGGCCAAATTCCATTCGGGCAAACCGGCGCGTTTCCTCAGGACGTTCATCCGGGTGATCAAGTCTTGCGAAACCGCATTGTCGGCTTCCGCCTTGGCCTCCACGAAGTTCAAGAGCACTTCGGTTGTCCTGATTACCGGCGAATTGTCAGCGTTGTTCACTGCGTCAGACCACTTGGTGGAAAACTGGGCTGATATTTGGTCAGCCGCCACCCCGGTCGAACGTAGGGCAAACCGCAGATCATTCGCTTCTTCATTGTAGGCGGCGATCAACGAAGCCGAGTATGTGACATCGCCGCGGCCTCCATTGGCAGCCGGACGATGGTAAGAGGCCCAACCACCTGCACCGGTTCGGCCATTGTCGATAGTAGAATTCTGGATGGTAAACACGTCTTCGGTTGTGTTCTTAGTTGTCCAGAACGAATAGTCGGCCGCAGGTGCGTACAAAGTACTGGCATCCAACACCTCTTTGGCGCGTTCTGCCGCCTGTTGCCACTCTCCACGGTAGAGGTGCAACCGCGACAACAATGCGCGGGCGGCTCCCTTGGTGGCACGTCCGCGCGTGAAAATGGCGGCATTGGAACCAGGATAGCTATCTGGCAGAGCAGCAATGGCATCGGTCAAGTCGGTTCTAATTTGGGCGTGTACTTCGTTCACCGTGCTGCGTGCCGGAAAGGTGACCGTTCCGGTAAACGGCTCCAGTACCAGAGGCACGCCCAAGTTGCTACCCTGCGAAACTTGAAAAGGCTGGGCAAACAGGTTGACCAACTGAAAGTATGCCAACGCCCGCATGAACTTCGCTTCGCCGACGAACTGTGCCTTCTCAGCATCCGTAAACGTAGGGTCGTTGACACCCGGTACATTGGCTATCACCAAGTTGGCTCGCAAAATGACCCGGTAGTGGTTTTGCCAAATGCCGGACACGTTTCCGTTGGTGGAAATACCGTTGAAGTCACGCAGTTCCTGCAAGGTGGGAAACGACCCGACGAACGAGGCGTTGTCAGCCATGAAATCGCTTATTATCTGTGGCATCGAGCCGCACACCTCCAGTATTTGCGCCGAACTGTACACACCTAACAGGGTACTTTGCGAAGCACTCTCGTCAATGAACGCCTCTGCATCGGTCAGCGACTGCTGGGGTTTGATTTCGTCCAGTTCGCTGGTGCAGGCAGGCACCGCAAGCCCTATCAGGGCAGCCAGTGCGCATGTATAAATTCTGTTCTTCATATAGTCTTCTTTACTTGGTGTGATTAGAAACTAAGATTAGCACCAAAAGTCAGCATACGAGCTTGCGGCAGAGCAAAGAACGACTCGCCGAGGATTTGCGTATCGCCGCCATTGGCAGACACTTCCGGGTCGGGGCCGCGAAAGTTGCGATTCTGTAGAATCCACAGGTTTTGGCCCATCACAAACACTTTACATGTTGACAGCACTTTGGTGCGTTTGAGCAGGTTTTGCGGCACGTTGTAGCTGAACATGAGATTCTTCAAGCGCAGGTAGGAGCCGTCTTGCAACTGCAAAGTTGACAACTGGCTGAAGACACCGGCCCCGGCGGTCGGGCTGGCGAGCCTCGGCGCAAAAGCGTTGTCACCTGGCTGCTGCCAGTAGTTAAGCAGGTCACGGCTTTTGTTAAAAGTGCCGCCGAGGTTTTCCGTAAACCGCAGACCGTCGATGAGCACGAAATTGCCATACGAATAGTTAAAGAACGCCATCAACTCAAAACCCTTGAAACGGAAGGTGTTGGTGATGCCGCCGGTAAAATCCGGAATGGCTGAGCCAACCACAACCCGGTCGTTTGCCACCGGCGTGGATGTAGGCTCTCCGTTGCGGTTCAGCCACTTGGCATCACCAGTGGCGGGGTCAATCCCTTGGTAACGAATCAGGTAAAACGTGTTTTGGGTTTCACCGACAATGGCCCTTTGGGCACCGGAACCAGCCAAAAAGTCACGGCCTTCCGCATCTTTGTTGGGCGGCAGTTTTGTCACTTCGTTTTTCAGGAAGCCAATGTTGAAGCTGGTGGTCCAAGAAAAGTCACCCGCCTTGATGTTAGTCGAGTTGATTTGGATGTCCCAGCCCCGGTTTGTCATCTCGCCCACGTTCGAGGCCGCCGAAGGGAAACCGGTGGTGAACGGATAAGAGACGTTCAACAACAGGCCAGTCGTGTTTTTCACATAGTAGTTTACATCAAAACTCAGTCGTGAGTTGAACAAAGAAGCCGACAGGCCAATGTCCGTCTGGCGGGTTTGCTCCCAGCGCAGGTCTGGATTAGGGACTTGCGTAGGTATCAACCCCGGAGACCCGGCATAGTCGGCGGCCACGCCTGCACCGAAGAGCGGCAGCGACGAAAAGTTGCCTATGCGGTCGTTGCCTGATGTTCCGGTGCTGGCCGTAAGCTTCAGGAAGTCAACAAACCGCACGCCCGAGAAAAAGGCTTCGTCGGAAATGACCCAGCCACCTGATACGGCCCAAAAATTACCGTAACGCCGGTCGGCCCCGAACCGGGAGGAACCGTCGCGGCGGGCTGAAGCCTCGAACAGGTAACGTCCTTTGAATCCGTAGTT
>JALOMD010000688.1 GCA_025455595.1 Cytophagales bacterium
AAGCGTCCGCCTCCTGCGGGAACGCCTTGGTCGGGTGTGTGTACGGTGCCACTGAACGCCTGCGCCACCACCAACGACTCGGTTTCGCCCAAGAACGGTTCTTGCTGGCGGTCAGGTTCGTAGGTGTAGCCGGGACGGCCTTTTTTGAGGAATCGGATGCTAAAATACGCCACGGCAAACAACACCGCGCCCCCCAGCGTGGCGGCAACGGCCAGCGGTATGACGTGGAAATAGGCCCGGAACGTTGCCAAGGCAGCGGCCACGAACCCCAAGCCCAACCACAGCAGTACGCGGTCTTTGCGCCGGATGCCGAAATACAACGCGGCCGCAGGCACGGCAAAGGTAAAAATCCAGAAAAACCAACCCAAGGGCACCACCGGAAGTCCGAAAAACGCACCGGCGGCGTTGGCAATCACCCAGTAGTTGCCGCTCATGTAGAAAAACACCGAACCCAGCACTTCCAGCACCCGTAGGCAACCGTCCCAATGCCGTAAATCCGTCCGTTGCAGGCCGCGCCGCGCCAAGTAATATACGGCCGCAGAACTGAACATGCCCGCAAAGGGAAGCAGATACAGCGCAATGCTGGGCACTTTGGCGACAATCAGCAAAACCACCGATAGGCCGCAGAAAAACGCCAACGCGGTAAGCAGCCGGTCAAGGTAACGAACGGCCCCGAATGCCAGTGCGGGCAACGAAACCAGCAGATAGGGCAGCGGGTCGTTGAGATCAGGAGCCATCATGAACACGCCCCCCAGCACTTGACCGATGCCGGCGTAAAGCAGGATGTCGTCAAGGCCGGCGGCGTAGTGGTGGCGTTGGCGTATGGTTGCCTCCAACAGCAACATACAGCCGCCGCCCAGCAGGATGGTAAGCAAGCCCACGCCCGACAGCAGGCCGTCGTCGCTGAAGTTGGTGGACAGGCCGACCATCAGCCAAACCAAGCCTTGCGCCGCCGCAAGCAATATGTAGCAGAAAAAGCCCAGTCCGATGCGAATGAAAACGTTCGGATTGTAAAAACCGTCTGGGTAGGCTTGTCGGATGGCCTCACGCTGCTCGTCGGTCATCAGCTTGCGGCGATGCCATACGTCGGCGTACTGGGCCATACGACGGGCATCGAGCCAAGCGGTGTTGTATGCGGGTTTCATAGGTGGATTCGGTGTTTCACAGGGCGATGTCCTGTGTTGTGATACGATGCCCTCTCTGGGCGAAGGCGTTTTGGGCGATTCCTGCGCATCCGGCAGGCGGGTTTGCCTAAAACACTTTGGCTTATAAACCTTTGGCAAAGTTCTGAACTTTGCCAAAGGCGTTTCGATTCGTTTTGGGCAAAAAACGGCCAAAACGCACTAATTTTTAGCAACACGACTCAAATCGTCATTGGTCTGTTTGGTCTTTTTTCTTGTCCTTGATGCCGAGTATTTCCTTGTATTTCAACAGGAAGTAAATCACACCGGCGCAAGAACACATGAAGTAGGTCATAACCAAAAAGCCCGCCGAATCGCTGTTCAGCAATCCTTCGATCTGAAAAAACCAGTAGGTGAGCAGGATGTAGCCGTAGATCAAAGCGACTATCATGAAGTAGAGCGAAGCCTGTTTGCGGGCGTACCAAATGAAAAACGCCACGGCCGCCACTGCCAAAGGCGAAAACAGCGGGTTTTCAAGCCCCATGATGCCGCCCAAGCACGCGATAAACAAAATATGGATGCCGAAATTGAGATACGTGAACGCGAAATGTTTCTTGAAGTCGCGTTGTTCGCTCAGGAAAGCCGCTCCGCACAACACCACGCCGAGCAAAGCACCCGTCCAAGCCAATGACGAGTCGTGAAACGACAGGCTGTTGAAAACGTCTCGCGGCGTGCTGGCAATGCCCAGCCACGAAGCCAACGCCGTGATACCCAGCGACAACACGCCCTTGTGGTCGAAACGGTAGGCGTTGGTGAAGAAAAACGCCATCGGCACGAAAGTGGCCAGTCCGTAGCGACTGCCGAAGATGTTGTACTGGAATTGCAAATAGCCTTCCAGAATCACGAACATCAAGCAGCCGAGCAGCAGCACGTAATCAAAGTACGGTGAGGGGCTTTCGGTGAGCTGCCGCGAAAACGGTTGCCGGTGCCGATAGACATAAACGAAACACCCGATGCAAATGGCGGCAATCAAGGCAATGACCACGCCGTGCCCGATGTCGTCAATGTTCTCGTAAATCAGCCAGCCCAAGCCCGCGTTCAGCAGCGTCACACCGAGGTAGAGCAGCGTTTTCAACTCCCAATGCAGCGAAAACGGACGGTTGTTTTCGTCCTGCTCAATGGCGGCCTGTTGTTCGTCGGAAATCAGTCCTCGCCGTTGCCATTCTCGGAGAAAAATCTTTTGCATGGCGGCTAATGTACGGCGTAACCGACACGAATACAAGCAGTTGCGGTCCAATGCTTACCTGTGTGCTTTTTGCAGTGTTTTCGCAAAGTCGGAAAAACGGAAGCGTTTTAGGCATTTTTTGCTCAAAACGCGCAGTCGTCTGGTGTCACGCCGAGGCGTGATGCCAATAACACAAGGCCGTTTACGTTTCAAGCAATTTTTGTACAAAACACTGAAGCCCGCCCGTCACGAAAAAAACACCATTTGTCTCCAAAACAATTGATTTACAACAGAAA
>JALOMD010000689.1 GCA_025455595.1 Cytophagales bacterium
ACCTCTGCGTTCTGACCTCTGACCTGAAAAACGCCTTTTTCTTGATTTTTTGTTTTTTCTTACGCAGCGAAAAAAGCGTTACACACCGAAACAATTTTCCGGTATATTTGTCGTATAATTAAAGTGCAACAAAATCCCCACAAGATTCTATGGAAGCCAAAGTCGAAACCTTGAAATACCCGTGGTTGAAGAATTACCCGGCCGGTGTGCCCCACGAGATTTCCATTGACCCGAACCGATCAATGGTTGATTTGATGGAAGAGGCGTTTCGCAGCTACGCCGACCGGGCTGCGTATATCTGCATGGGTCAAACGGTCACCTTTGGCCAACTCGACACGCTGACCCGCCAGTTTGCCGCTTATTTGCAGAGCCTTGGCCTCCAGAAAGGCGACCGCATTGCCATCCAACTGCCCAACGTCTTGCAATATCCGGTGGCCATGTACGGCGCGTTCCGGGCGGGTCTCATTGTGGTGAATACCAACCCGCTCTATACGCCCCGCGAAATGGAGCACCAGTTCAAGGATTCCGGGGCCAAGGCCATTGTGATTCTGGCAAACTTCGCCCACCACTTGGAAAAAATACTGTCCCACACCGACATCAAACACGTTGTCACCACCCAAATGGGTGATTTGCACGGTTTTCCGAAAAAGCAAATCATCAATTTCGTGGTGAAAACCATTAAGAAATTGGTGCCGGACTACCATATTCCCGAAGCCGTTTCGTTCAACGACGCGCTGGCTGCCGGCAAGAAACATTCGCTGAAACCCGTTTCGCTCAAAGGTTCCGACGTAGCCTTTATCCAGTACACAGGCGGCACCACCGGCGTATCGAAAGGCGCGGCGTTGTCGCACACCAACGTGCTGGCAAACGCCGAGATGATTCACTATTGGCTTGGCAGCCAGTACAATCCTGTCAAAGACGGCGGCATGATTGTGACGGCCCTGCCGCTTTACCACATCTATTCGCTTACCTGCAATGCCAACGCCGCCCTGCGCAACGGCGGCACCAACCTGCTGATTCCGAACCCGCGCGACATGAAGGGCTTCCTGAAAGAACTGACCAAATACAAGTTCGGGGCCATTACCGGCGTGAACACGCTATACAACGGCATGTTGAACCACGCCGACTTCAGCAAGGTGGACTGGAGCAACCTGCGCGTTACGTCGGCGGGCGGCATGGCTTTGCAAACCTCCGTGGCCGAACGTTGGAAGCAAACCACCGGCGTAACCCCCGCCGAAGGCTACGGCTTGTCGGAAACCAGTCCGGTGCTTTGTTCAAACCCGGTGCAAGGGCTGAACAAAGTGGGCACCATCGGCATCCCCTACCCCAGCACTGAAATGAAAATCGTGAAGGAAGACGGCACCGACGCACCCATGGGCGAACGCGGCGAAATCTGGGCACGCGGCCCGCAAGTGATGGTCGGCTACTGGAACCGCCCCGACGAAACCTCGAAAGTGATGGAAGGCGAGTGGTTCAAGACCGGCGACATCGGCATCATGGACGAGGACGGCTATTTCCGCATCGTGGATCGTAAGAAGGACATGATTTTGGTGTCGGGCTTCAACGTCTATCCGAACGAGGTGGAAGACGTGGTGGCCTCGCACCCGAAAGTGCTGGAAGTGGCGGCCATCGGCGTGCCGGATGCCAAAACCACCGAAGCCGTGAAAATCTTCGTGGTGAAACGCGACCCGAGCCTCACCGCCGACGAACTGCAAGCCTACTGCCGCGAAAACCTGACGGCCTACAAGTGTCCGAAGAAAATCGAGTTCCGCGACGACTTGCCCAAGTCGAACGTGGGCAAAATCCTGCGCCGGATGCTCCGCGACGCGGAAGCGAACAAGACGGCGTAGTCTTGAGCCTTGGGTCGTGAGTATTGAGTTGTTTCCAGTTACAAAACGCAAACCCCGGCCCGAAAGCCGGGGTTTGCGTTTTGGGTGTTTTTTGCCCAAAACGTTTTGAAGCACCAGGTACGAATTCAAACGTAGAAACAAGGCCTGCCGTGTCTCCGGCGTTTTGGGCAAAAATTGCCCAAAACGCTGCCATTCGGTTCGGAACCGAAAGACATCGGTGCGGCCGCAAATTCTGGCAGATTGTTTGCGGGCCTGAGAAGTATTACAATATCTCAACTAAAACCCGCTTTTCTTATGAAAAACCTCTTTTCGCGTACTGTTCTGGTCACCGTTTGCTTCGCTTTCCTCGCGGTTTGCACCCAAGCCCAAACCGAAAAAGGGCGTTTCACCGTCGGTGCAAGCGTTGCCAACGCTTCGTTCAGCAACACCACCACAAGCTTTGGAATTAATCCCTCGTTCGGATACTTTTTAGCAGACGACCTCATGGTCGGTACATCATTGAATTTCAATTACTATGCGTTCTCCAATGAATTTTTCAACGACCGTTCAACCTCCGTGGGTGCAGGCCCGTTTGTGCGGTATTACTTCGGTTCGGGCAGGCTCAAGCCTTTGCTGGCGGCCGAGTTCAGCTACAACCGGCAGGTTGGGGAGGCCAACCCTGTCAGTTCCAGCATATTGGCAGGCAGCGGCGGTGCGGCGTATTTCATCAATGACAACGTGGCGTTGGAAGGGCTTGCGGGTTACAACCATATCTTGAACCGAGACATTCAGAATCG
>JALOMD010000047.1 GCA_025455595.1 Cytophagales bacterium
AGCATGATGTTAATCGGCATCACGTACAGTTCGTGGCGGCCTTCGCTGCCCGTCAGGAACACCGGCAGCGGCTCGTATTTGCCCGACGAAGCCAGTTTTTCGTAAATATTCCGTCCGCTTTCCACCGAAATGTGCCGCTCCGACGAGAAGCCGCCCATAATCACGGCCACGCGGGTTTTGTGCGTTTCGCTGGTTTGGAGTTGCAAAATCGCTTCGTCCAAAGCCGAGGTTTTGGCTTTCAAAAAGATACTATTTTTGGCCGATTTGGTACGTTCCACCAGCGACGTGCGGATGATGTACGTCAGAAATTGCGACGGATTCATGCCGATTTCCGCCGCTTGGTGGAAGAAAAACGACGACGGCAACATGCCCGACGTGGTGTTCGGGTCGTTGAGGAACACTTCGCCGAGGGAGTTTACGAAACCGTCAATGCGGGCATAGACGTTGAAATGCAACGCCTTGAACAACCGACAGCATTCGCGGCGGATGGTGGCGAGGTGCTCGTCGGGCACGTCAATCGGCGTTACTTTGCGCGTCATGCCGGGCAGGTATTTGCTGCGGTAGTCGAACACGTTGTTGCTTTTGATAATCTGCGTCGGCGGCAGGGCAATCGGCTCACCGTTCTCGTCCTGAATCACAATGCACGAAAACTCTTTGCCGGGCAAAAATCCTTCAATCAACACTTCTTCTTCGCCGTTGATGTTGGCAAGAATGGCTTTCGCATTTTCTTGGGATGCTATCGCCTCTAAATTTTCTAACGTATAATACAAGTCTTCAGGATGAAAAGCTGCCCAACCCTCGAAAGTGGAGTTGCCATCCCAGCCTGTAGCCATCCCTACTTTTGAAGGAGAGGGGTTCTTGTTGGCTCCCCTTTCGGGGAAGGGCAGGGCTTGAATTGTCACCGGCAACCCAATGCCTTCCCTGATGTCCGTCAGTGAATTGATAAAGCGGGTTTTCTGGGCTTCGGAATAACTTTTCCATTCGGCGGCGGTGATTTCCTGGATGAAAAAACTCCGGTTGATGGCCGCCACGATTTTTTGTAAGTCATTTTCCGTCACCACCGACACACCGATGGACGAACCCTGGTTCGGAGCCTTCACGACAAACGGCAGGCCGATTTGGTGAATCAGTTTGTAAATGATGTCGCCCTTGTAGTCGGCGGCGAGCCATTCTTCGCGCGAAATACGGGCGGTTTTGGGCGTGGCAAATCCGGCGGCACGCATCAGGTCTTTTTGCGTGGTTTTGCTCACGCCCACCGCCGACGACAAAATGCCCGACCCGCTGCGTGCAACGTCAGGAAGGCGAAATCAAACAAGCCGGCAAAGTCTTTCGGTTCGATTTTTTGGCCTACTTGAGTAATGATTTTATTCAATTCTTCCTCCGAAAGTTTGCCCAGCGACTCGATATAGACCTGAAATCCGTGCGGCGAAGGCGGCAAGGCTGACACGGGCGGGTAAAAATCGCGGATGGTGCCTTTGTAAATGTATTCCCACTTGAGCAAAATGAAGTTGCCGAGGCTGTCCACAAACACCGGCACCGGCTCGAAAAGCGTCTTGTTGAGGTTGTCATAGACGGTGCGACCACCGGCAAAAGAAATCTCGCGTTCCCGCGAAGTGCCGCCAAAAATGATTCCGATTTTGAGCATTCTAAAGTAATGGTTGAGTTGCTGAATGGTTAAATGGTTTTTTGTCACGGCGTTTTGGGCAAATTTTGCTCAAAACGCCCTCCCGTAGCACATACTTTAGCCTGTGCGCCGCCGAAGGCGGGTTTTAACTGTCAAAAACATACTATTCCGATTGCGCCGTGTTAAAAAATCCTATCGGATTTTGCACAGGCTGAAGCATGTGCTACGTTCCAGCGTTTTAGGCAAAAATCGCCCAAAACGCCAGTTGTACACACGAATAAACAAAAAAACGTGTCAGGCGACCCAACACGTTGTATCAAATCCGTTGAAGTAAATCTCAGGCAAAGGCAGTCACGTTTACAGCTTCCACAGCAGTAATTTCAGGAACGGCGCGTTTGATGGCCTCCTCCACACCGGCTTTCAGCGTCATCGCCGACATCGGGCAAGAGCCGCAGTTGCCGAGCAATTCCAAGCGCAGCACGTTGTCTTGCGTGATTTCCAAGATTTTCACATTGCCGCCGTCTGCCTCCATATACGGGCGGATCGAGTTCAAGGCGGCTTCCACGCGGGCATCTAAAGTCTCTTGCATCGTCATACGGGAATATTAGCAAATATAAATAGTATCCTTTAGAAAGGCAAAACCTGCCTGCTTTGGAGGTGTTATCCGTTGCTATAACACGAAAGTGCGGGTTTTCGTTTGGAAGCTGTTTGGGTTAATTTTTCGGCCTGCAAAGGCTTGGCTGTCGAAGAACTCGTCTCTGGCGAAAAAAGCAGATGCCGACCTGTATGGCAAGGTGGGCTTGAAAGAAATCGTTCCCGCCTGTTGCGGGATTTCCAATTTAAGCAATTTTTGCCCAAAACGCACCATAAGATTCTCGTCATGACCAAGCGGCGTACCTGAACAGGCACAATTCTCACGGGTGAGAACGGCGGATTGGTCACACTTCGCGGGCAAACCTTACATTTCCCATGCCTGCCGTCCGGACTGCGAATGTGTAACCTGAGTGTGAATGTGTTATCTTTTGTCCGGAATTAAATGTACACTCCGGATGAGAAGACTTGTATTGTTCTCGGTGGCACTTTTTGCCTCCTGCATACTTCCCTGCCGCAGTCAGGACAACGCGCCTTTTGCCTACGTTGACGAGCAAGCGGCGGAGCAGATAGAAAACGGGCTGCAGGTGTTGGAAGACCCGCTTGGCAAACTTACGCCCGAGGCCGCCTTGGCTCGACACAACTGGACTCCGGCCGCCGGCCGGATAGCGAATCTCGGCATCACGCCCTCGGTATTCTGGGTGAAACTAAATCTCAAGAACTACACCAATGCCGAAACACTCCTCATTGGCCTGTTTCAGCCCAACCTCGACGAAATCACTTTCTATGATGTAAACAGCCGCCCTTTCCGTTCCGAAAAAACCGGCATCAGTTTTCCCTACCGCCAACGCCCGCACGACAGCCACTACTTTTTGTTTGACGTTGAACTGCCCAGCCAGCGAACCGGCACCTATTTGTTGCGGCTACAAAGCAATAGCCAGATTCAACTGCCGCTCGTGGTGGGCACGCCGAAGGCAATCCAGCAACGGCTGGTGCGCGAAGACATCTACATGGGTCTGTACATGGGCGTGGTGTTGGCCATGTTCTTGTACAACCTGTTCGTTTTCTTTTCCATCCGCAGCCGCAGCTATTTGTTTTACGTTCCCAACATTTTGCTGTTAGGTCTTACACAAGCAACATTCCAAGGCTATACGTACCGTTTGCTCTGGCCCGGACTGCCTTGGGTGGCGCAGCACGCCCCGGTGGTGCTTACCGTAGCCGCGTGTTTGACCGGCATGATGTTCATCTGCGTCATGCTGCGCATTCGCCGCACCCGGCCGCACCTCCACAAAGGCTTGCAAGTCTTCGCGATTGCCGGTGTGCTGTTGGTATTGTTGTGCTTGGTCGGCTTTGAGCAAGTCGCCTATCGGCTCACGCAGCTTTATTCGCTGTTGGCGGCCGTCGGCACGTTGGCGGCGGTTTTTGTCATTTATCGGCAGGGAAGCCGCACGGCGGGGTTTGTTTTGCTGGCGTGGTGCATCTTTTTGATGGGCATCTGCGTATTCATTCTCAAAGACTTCAATCTGCTGCCCTACAACGATTTCACCAACAACATTATGCTCATCGGCTCGGCGGCGGAAATGATTTTGCTCTCCTTTGCCTTGGCTGACCGCATCAACAAGCTCAAGAAAGAAAAAGAACGGTCGCACCGAAAGATGGTGGAGGCCCTGCAAGCCAACGAAAAGCTGATTCAGGAAGAAAACCTGCGGCTCGAAGCCAAGGTACGCGAACGCACCCGCGCCTTGGAAGAATCAACCGAAGAGTTGCAGGCGACTTTGGCAAACCTGAAAAACACCCAAAGCCAATTGCTTCAAGCCGAAAAAATGGCCTCGCTGGGCTTGCTCACGGCCGGCATTGCGCACGAAATCAACAACCCGATCAACTTTGTGAGTGCCAGCGTGAAGCCCCTGCGCCGCGATGTGGGCTACCTCTGGCAACTGATAGACAAATATGCAGCCACGCTCAACGGCGACAACCCGACGGCGGAATTGGAAGCATTCAAGCAGCGGCTTGATGTGGACTATGTGCGCCAGGAAATAACCGAGTTGCTCAACGGCGTGGAAACCGGGGCTGCCCGTACGGCGGCCATCGTGCGCGGCCTGCGCAACTTCTCGCGGCTGGACAACGACACCCTGGCCGCCGTTGACATCCACGAAGGGCTTGATTCCACGCTGCTGCTGCTCAACCACACGCTTAAAGACAACATCCGGGTGCAGAAAGACTACAACTTGCAGTCAATGGTGGAGTGCCAGCCGGGCAAGCTGAACCAAGTGTTCATCAACATACTGCACAACGCCGCGCAAGCCATCAAAGCCAAGGGCGAAAACGGCGGCACGCTGACCATCCGTACTTGGGCAGCCAAAAACAAAGCCTGCATCGGCATCCGCGACACGGGCATCGGCATGTCGGCAAGCACGCGGACACGCGTGTTCGAGCCGTTTTTCACGACCAAGAACGTGGGCGAAGGCACGGGGCTGGGGCTGTCCATTGCTTTCGGCATCATTGAGGCGCACAAGGGCGACATCTCCGTGGAATCGGCGGAGGGCGTGGGGACGGAGTTCGTCATCAGCCTGCCGCTGGTGCAGTCCGCGCAGCCTGTGCTGCTGGCGGCCGTAGAGGCAGGATGAAGCCATCGCACAATGTGAGTGTCACGCTGCTTGCCGTTTCAGGCATTTTTGCCTAAAACGCTTTTGTAGTTAGTTTCATGTTTAATTACAAGCCGACGAAGCGTTTTGAGCATTTTTTGCTCAAAACGCTTCGTCATCTAAGTAAAATACGTAACTTTTAACCCTGAAGTCACAACCGTCAGGGTTTTGTATTCTGCTGATAATGGAGAACGAGAGAATAAGAGTGCTGTACGTTGACGACGAACCGAACAACCTGCAGATGTTCAAGGCAGGCTTCCGCTTGGACTTTGACGTATTCACTTCGGCATCGGGCAAGGAAGCGTTGGAATGGCTGCGGCAAAACACCGCCCACGTGGTCATTGCCGACCAACGCATGCCTGAAATGAGCGGTGCCGAGTTTTTTGAGAAACTGCTGGCCGAAAACCCCGAACCGGTGCGCATCTTGCTCACCGGCTACACCAACATTGAGTCGGTGATCGAGGCCATCAACCGGGGGCAGGTGTTCCGTTACCTGAAGAAGCCTTGGGAAGACGACGACCTGCGCCTGACCATTGAGAACGCTTACGAAATATACGCCGCCCGGCAGGATTTGCGTCGGAAAAACGAGGAACTCAGCCGCATCAACGCCGACCTGATGCGGACGAACGAAGAACTCAACCGCTTCGTTTACAGTGCCTCGCACGACTTGAAAGCCCCGCTGGCCTCGATCATGGGCATTGTGCAGGTGGCTCGCATGGAGGGCGAAGAACACGAGGCGGCGCACTACCTCTCGCTGATCGAAAAAAGCGTGCAGCGGCTGGAGATTTTCATCCAGAACATCATTGACTACTACAAGAACGTCCGCTTGCAGGACAAACTGACCGAAATCGAGTTTGACAGCCTGATCCGGGAAAGCATTGCGGCCTTCGACTACCACCAAGACGTTCCCGACATTCGCTTCGATGTGTCCGTAAAACAGTCAACGGTATTCGTGAACGACGAATTCAGGATGCGCGTGATTCTCAACAACCTGATTTCCAACGCCATCAAGTACCAGAAGAAAGGCAGCCGCGACAAGCACGTGAGCATTTGCGTCGAAGCCGCCAACGGCAAGGCCGTCATCCACGTCCGCGACAACGGCATCGGTGTGTCCAGCGAGTACATCAACGACATTTTCAAAATGTTTTTCCGCGCCACCGAGACGGCTTCCGGCTCCGGCATGGGCCTGTACATTGTGAAAGAGGCCGTGGAAAAAATGGCCGGGCAAGTGAGTGTCACTTCGGTGGAAGGCGAAGGAGCCGATTTCACAGTTGTGATACCGAACCGGAAGTAAAAGGCCTCACCCCCGGCCGGCCCCCATCCCCGGCCCTTCCCCCGAGGGAGGAAGGGAGAAAAGGCTCCTCCCCCTTTGGGAGAGGAGGGCTTGCGTCCCGACGCGTCGGGATTGCCCAAAACGCCCACTCATCGCTCATCATTCATAACTCATAACTCTTTTCCAGCAGCCGTGCCACGTCGGCTTCTTTGCGCAAATCCAATTTCAGGTCTTCGATTATCTTGCGCAGTTCGGGCGTGTCGCCGAGGTGTTCGAGCACGGCTTTGCGGTTCAGTTTCAGCTTTGCCAGCGTGCCGTCGGGTTTGCGCAGGTAGTGGCTTTCCTCGGGCAGCAGTTCGTCGTAGCGGCGGTCGGCGTTGTAGCCGCCTTGGTAGTTGGCTTTGAGTATGCGGCGGTCGTAGCGTACCAGCAGAGCCGTCTTGCCTTCATGGATTACTTCCATGAACTCGTTGCGCACGGCACCGTTGTCGGTCTTAACCGCCGTTTTCACAAATGTCCGGTCGCGGCCAGCCGTTGCGTCTTTTAGTACGAATCCCTTCACTTGGGCCGGGTCAACCACGGCCGAGTCGCCCCGCTGCCGACGCATCACCAACCAGTCTGAGTACACGTCCAGTTTCACCGGCACGTCGGGCTGGGTTTTGCCGCTGGCAAGTTGCACGTCGGCATTGCACCAGTAAGGCAACAGATACGGCGAGCCGCGCATGCCTTCGTAGCGGTTGTCGAAGCCGCGCATCACCGTCATGTTGCCAGCCATTCCGGCGGTGTTCAGGTTTTCTTGGGCATCGTAGCCCACCGGCGTAGGGTTTTGGGCAAGTGCCGCTGCGGCAACAAGTCCAAAGGAAAGGGTCAGCAGTTTGTCCATACGAAAATCTTTTGCCGTTTTGGGCGATTTTTGCCCAAAACGGATTGTCAAGACGGCTTTCGCCGCCACGCGTTTTGAGCAATTTTCGCTCAAAACCCCAAATCCCGCCTGAAACGTGTAGGAATCATACCAAAACCAAAGACCGACTGTGTGTTTGTGCAGTTGCAGGTCGCTGATTTTCAAGCAATTCATCATTCGGCGTTACGAATTTGACATTCATAATTGGTATCAGCCCGAAAAGATAACGAAATGTGGGGACGATGCCGCATTTCCAATGGAAAATTCCGACCCACGGAAGGTTCCATTTCCCGGTCAACCACAATTTTTTGTCGAAAAAAGACTACGCCTTTTGGTTGCCAAATAGAGGTTGTCTAACTTGCCCGACGGAACAACCTTTCACCAAAATCCAGCCGTTGAGAATGAAAAAACGCATACTATTGTTGGGATTTTTTTCAGGACTGCTGTGCGCTGCAACAGCCCTGCGTGCCCAAGTCACCACCGATCCGCAGTTTCCTTCTGCTGATTCGCCCGTTACCATTGTTTATGATGCCACCAAAGGCACTTCAGCCTTGCAAAACGCCGCGTCGGTCTATATGCACGCTGGGGTCGTGTTGTCGGGTGCCACCGGCACGACTTGGGAGAAAGTGGTGGGCAACTGGGGAAAGGCCGACGGCATCGGAGCCATGACCAAGGATGCCAGCAACCCCAACATTTGGCGCATCACCATTACGCCGCGCAGTTATTTCAGCGTGCCGGCCGGGCAAACCATCCACCGCATCGGCATGGTGTTCCGCGAGGCGGGGCCTTGCGGAGCCACCGGCCAACCGGCTTGCAAAGAAGGGAAAAGCACCAACAACGGCGACATCTTTGTTGACCTGTTTGCCAGCGGCCTGCAAGTGAGTTTCACGCAACCCGCCGACACTTTCTTGCTCGTGGAACCGAACACGGTCATCAACGTGCAAGCCACGGCCTCGCAGGCGGCCACGCTGACCCTGTTCAACAACAACCAGCAGCTCACGCAAACCACCGGCACCAGCCTGTCTTTTTCCCTGAACGTCGGGGCAGCAGGCAGCGGCGCGGTGCGCATCACGGCCACGGCGGGCAACGAAACCCGCGAGCGGCAGTTCCGCTACTTGGTGAAAACCCCAACTGTCACGGCCCCGGCCCCGGCGAACATCCGCGACGGCATCAATTACACCGGCACCACTACGGCTACGCTGCAACTTTTCGCCCCGCTGAAGCAGACCGTTTACCTGATCGGCGACTTCAACAACTGGACTCCCTCGGCCAACTACCAGATGCGCCGCACGCCCGACGGCAACCGTTTTTGGCTGAACCTCAGCAACCTGGCGGCCGGGCAGGAGTATGCCTTCCAGTATCTGATAGACGGCAACATCCGTGTCGGCGACCCGTACTGCGACAAAATCCTTGATCCGCTCGACCGGTTCATCCCGGCGTTCAATTACCCGAACCCCAAGCCGTATCCCACCGGCAAAACGACCGGAACCGTGTCGGTGTTGCAAACCAACCAACAGCCCTACGCGTGGCGGGTGCCGAGTTTCCAACGCCCGGCCAAGGAAAAACTGAACGTGTATGAACTGCTGGTGCGCGACTTTGTGGGCACGCGCAGCTACCGAACCATCATTGACACGCTGCCGTACCTGAAACGCCTCGGCGTGAATGCCATCGAACTGATGCCGGTGATGGAGTTTTCGGGCAACGACAGTTGGGGCTACAACCCGATTTACTATTTCGCCCCGGACAAAGCCTACGGCACCAAAAACGATCTCAAGGCCTTTGTTGACGCGTGCCACCAAAACGGCATGGCGGTGATACTGGACATGGTGCTGAACCAAGCCGACTTCGAGTTTCCGTACGTGAAAATGTACTGGGACGGCACCAAGCCCGCCGCTAACAGCCCGTTTTTCAACCCGCAGGCCACGCACCCGTTCAGCGTTTTCTACGATTTCAACCACGAAAGCGAAGCCACCAAGGCTTTGGTTGACACCGTGAACCGCTACTGGCTGCGCGAATACAAGTTCGACGGCTTCCGGTTCGACTTGTCCAAGGGCTTTACGCAGAAAAACACCGGCAGCGATGTGGGTGCATGGAGTGCCCGCGACGACAGCCGCATCACCATTTGGAGGCGGATTTATGACCGCATCCGGCAAGCCGACCCTACGGCCTACGTGATTTTGGAACATTTGGGTGTGAACGAAGAGGAAAAAATCATGGCCGACTACGGCATGATGTTCTGGGGCAACCTGCAACCCAATTACAAGGAAGCCGCCCTCGGCTACGATAACAACAAGGCCAACCTGAACTGGACATCCTACAAGCAACGCAACTGGAACGACCCCAACCTGATTGCCTACATGGAAAGCCACGACGAAGAACGCCTCATGCACGAGCAACTGCAGTTCGGCAATACCAACCCGGACATCGGCTATAACACCAAGGAATTGGCCACGGCCCTCGAACGGATGAAACTCGTGACGGCGTTGTACTTTTCCATTCCTGGCCCCAAGATGCTCTGGCAGTTCGGCGAAACAGGCTACGAGGTGTCCATCAACGAAAACGGACGCACCGGCGCGAAGCCCATCCGTTGGGAGTACATGCAGAACCCGGCGCGGCTGAAACTTTACAAGGTCTATGCCGAAATGATGAAATTGCGCAACACGCAGGCCGTTTTCCACACCCGCGACTTTACGCTGGATACGGACGGCAAGGCCGTAAAGCAGTTGCAACTCAACGACCCCGCCGTGAAGGTGACGGTGGTGGGCAATTTTGACGTGAAAGTGAACACGGCCACGGTGAATTTCCAGCAAAACGGCACGTGGTACGACCATTTTACGGGCCGCACCGTCGAGGTCACGGCCGCCAACCGCAGCATGACTTTGCAGCCGGGCGAATTTCACATCTACACCACGCAAAAATGGACTACGCCGGAAGTCGGCTTGTTGCCCGACTGGACAAGCCCCACCAGTGTGGAAGACGAGGCTCTCAAACGTGCCACTTCCGTTTTTCCGAACCCATCGAGCGGTACGTTCCGGGTGGTGGTTGAGAACGACTCGCGGCGCACCCTCACCTTGCAACTGACCGACCTCGCCGGGCGGCGGCTGCAAACCGTGCAAGTGCCTAAGGCACAGCAGATTCTGCAACACGACATTGACTTGGGCCGCTACGCCGCCGGCATGTACCTGCTCGAAATCAACGACGGCAGCGGCAAAACGGTGATGCGGGTAGTGAAGAATTGAGGCAATACCAATTTGGAAGCCGGAAGCCGGAATGCGGATTTTGAAGTCTAAAATTCATTGACAGTCAGATGGTTGCATTTGATTGTTTGTGTACAGGACTTACGTAGAAAGTCGGTTTGTGAACGCTGATGCAGATTTGTGTAAATCCTGTACGTGGCAGGCTTGTTGTAGAAGCGCAGTGTCCGACGGAAAAAAAGAAAAGCGTTTTGGGCAATTTTTGCCCAAAACGCTTTTCTTTTGCCAACTGCCTACTCTTTTCTGAACCACTGACGACTGACCACTAACGACTGACCGCTTTTTATGAAGATTGGCCTGTTCTTCGGCTCTTTCAATCCCATCCACGTTGGGCACCTGATTATTGCCAACACCATGGCAAACCACGACGACCTGGATCAAGTCTGGTTTGTGGTGTCGCCGCAGAACCCGTTCAAAAAAACCAAGAGCCTGCTCCACGAGTTTGATCGGTACGAAATGGTGCAAATGGCGATTGACGACAACCCGCGTTTCCGCGCCACTGACATTGAGTTCAATCTGCCCAAACCCAGCTATACCATTGACACGCTGACGCACATCCAAGAAAAACACCCGCAGCACACATTCCGGCTCATCATCGGCGGCGACAACCTGGAGCAGTTCAAGAAGTGGAAAAACTACGACAAGATACTGGAATACTACGGCCTGTACGTTTATCCCCGCCCCGGTGCCTTACCCAACGAGCTGCTGCAACATCCTAACGTGCAGTCGGTAACGGCCCCGCTGATGGACATTTCGGCCACTTTCATCCGCGACTGTGTTCACAACGGCAAGTCCATCAAGTATCTGGTGCCGGAACGGGTGGGAATGGCTAAAACGCCCTATGCTCTCTGCCCCATGCCCTATGCCAAATTTGGCGGATACAATTTTTTTCAGAAAATTGGGTTGTGTAAAGAAAAGATAGCGAAAAAC
>JALOMD010000690.1 GCA_025455595.1 Cytophagales bacterium
TGGGCAAATTTAGGAGAAAAAACAGAAACGGCGAATTGCGATTTTTTTGGCCGGATTGTAAACAATTGTCTGTCACAATGTATTATTTTCGTACTTATATATTCGTTCATTGTTTAAAGTTTGCCGTTTAACGTTTCTGACAACCAAAGCGTTTTAGGCAATTTTTGCCCAAAACGATAAACGGCAAACGACAAACGTTAAACGAACGATGGACGTTAAAACGAAAACCGAACCTATCGGGAGGTAATGCATGGAGTTCATAGCCGTTTTGTTGGTTGCGGGGTCGCTGACGTTGTACGTGCGTTACCGGCTCTGGCGGGGCGACGGGGTTTCGCAAGCCGAACGCGACCAAGTGCGTTTGCGAGAAGGTATTGTCTTAATGGACAGGCGGTTGTACAACGAGGCTTTCGCGTACTTTGAGCAGGTGCTGGCCCGCGAGCCGCGTTGTGCCGTGGCCTTGGCGTGCCGGGCACGCTGCCAGTTGATGCTGGGCAACCTCTACCACACCATTGCCGACTGCAACCGGGCGGCGGGCCTTGACCACAACCTCGATACGATTTACCTCGACAAAGGCGTGGCCTTGTTCCAACTGGGGCACGTCCGCGACGCTTTCGTGCAGTTCGACAAGGCGGTTTGGTATTTCAACACCCACGCCCGGCCCAACGCCGAAGCTTACCGCTGGCGCGGCGTGACACGCCTCAAGTTGGGACAATATGCCCGCGCCGAGCGGGACTTCCGCCGCGCCGTTGACCTCGGCGACGAACACGCCATGTACTTCCTATCCATGCGCGGCGACAGCTTGGATGCGGTGGAAGTGGAGTGAATGGGGAATGAGGGTTTTTCAGTGTTTTAAGCAATTTTTGCCCAAAACGCTATGTCCTTTGCCCCATGCCCTATGCTCCTTGTCCCACGCCTAAAACAGCCACCTGAAAAACACGTACAGCGAAGCCGACAGGAAAATGCTCACCGGCAGCGTGAGTATCCACGCCATGGCGATGTTGCGGATGGTTTTGGGTTGCAGGTTGCGGATGCCGTTGCTGGCCACCATGCTGCCCGCAATGCCCGACGACAGCACGTGCGTAGTGCTGACCGGCAGCCCGACGAACGAGGCCACGCCGATGGTGCTGGCGGCAACGAGTTCGGCGGAGGCTCCTTGGGCGTAGGTCAGGTGTTGCTTGCCGATTTTCTCGCCGATGGTGCGTACAATCCGCTTCCAACCGACCATCGTGCCCAAGCCCAGCGAGATCGAAATCATCACCACCACCCAACGCGGCGCGTAGTCAGTGTAAGCCTTCAGGCCGTCCAGACTGGCCGACATGGCTTTGGCCTCCTGCGCCGACATCTCTTTCTCCAGCGTTTTCGCTTGCTTGTTGATGAGCAGGATGTCGCGGCGGATTTCCATGCGGGTGTCGGGTGCAATCTCGCGGCGGCGGTCTTTCAGCGGAACCACTTGTTGCAGTTCGCCGAGTTCCCTTGAAATCAAGGCGACGGACTCCTGTGCTTTTGCCGACAACCGGCTGGTATCCAACTCGCTGACGGTCTGGTGCAAAGCAGCCGCGTGGGTTTGCAAGCCTTGCTTGTCGAGGCGGGAGTCAATGGCAAAGTGCAGCGGTACGATGCTGATGAGAATGAGCATCACCAGCCCCACGCCTTTCTGACCATCGTTGTTGCCGTGGGCCCAACTCACGCCCGTGCAGGTGAAAATCAGAATGGCGCGAATCCAAAGGGGCGGCGGCTGTTTCTTGGGCGGCTCTTTGAAGATGTCCTTGTTCTCGACGGTGCGCCGCAGAATGTACATGAGCAGAATGGTGACGCTGAACCCGAACAGCGGCGAAACCAGCAGCGACAGCCCGATTTCGCCCGCCTTGCTCCAGTTCACCGTGTCGGTGGCATTGTTGGTCAGCCCGAAGGCCAAGCCTACGCCGAGAATCGAGCCGATGAGGGTGTGCGAGCTGGAAGCGGGCAACCCGAAATACCAAGTGCCCAGATTCCAGATAATGGCACTGAACAGCAAAGCGAGAATCATGGCCACGCTGTGCCACACGTTTTGGTCAATGAGCATGTCAACCGGCAGCAGGTTCACGATGCCCATTGCCACCGAGACACCGCCTGTCATCACGCCGATGAAGTTCCAAATGCCCGACCACGCCACGGCCGTCCACGGTTGCAGCGAATTGGTGTAAATGACGGTGGCAACGGCGTTGGCTGTGTCGTGGAAACCGTTTACGAACTCAAATGCACACGCACAAAAAAGACAAAACAAAAAAAGAATCAACAAACCGGCTTCAAGTCCGAACATACATTCAATTAAAGTGGATTAGATAAAAAACGCAAGACTTCTGCCGTTTCGACCAACGATCCGAAACCTTGCGGGCGTTTCGGTGTTTATAAATTGCCGCAAGTTAAGCCAACTTTCGGTGGCTAATGTTACCCCAATGTTAAATCGCCGGGGTACAGTATTTTGGTTATAAGGCAGAGAGCATGGGGCGTTGCGTTTCAGGGATTGTTCAAAATTTGATTTATATCGGTGATTTGGGCAAAAATCGCCCAAAACGCCCGTCTATTGTCTTTTGCGAGCCTGTGCTTCCGGTCAGACGCACAGCGTGCAGACCTGCATGACCAC
>JALOMD010000691.1 GCA_025455595.1 Cytophagales bacterium
CACCCGGTCGCCTTTCTTGAAATTCCTGACCTCCGGCCCCACGTCCACCACTTCGCCCATGAACTCATGACCGATGATGTCGCCTTCGCGCATGGTGGGTACGTAGCCGTTGATCAGGTGCAGGTCGGAGCCGCACACCGACGACAGCAGTACTTTCACAATGGCATCGCGCGGGTTGAGGATGGCCGGATCAGGCACGGTTTCGGCGTTCAGTTTGTTGGTGCCGATGTAACAGAGAGCTTTCATGTTTTCAATTTTGAATGATTGAATGAGAGAATGATTGAATAAAAATGCGGAGGGCGGATTTCGGAGTGCGGAATGGCGTTTTGGGCGTTTTTTGCCTAAAACGCCAGTCTGTAGCACATGCTTTAGCCTGTGCGCCGCCGCAGGCGGGTTTTAGCTGAAAAAACATACTATTTCGCCGGTGCTGTGGCGGAGAAATGCTACGCATTTCGCACAGGCTAAAGCATGTGCTACAGACGTTCCCGTTTTAGCCATTTTTTGCCCAAAACGGCCTGTGTCGCGTCTGTTCCCACAGACACGACACAGGTCATTCAATCATTCATCCATTGTCAATCCCGCGTCCGGACGACTGTCCTTCAATGGTCGGGATTTCGCCGGTTTCCATCAGTTGCTTGAAGCGGCGCAAATCCTCTTTCACCATTTGCTCCGTGGCCGGGTTGATGAGTTTGCCGATGACCGCCCCGATGGCACCGGCGGGCGGGCGGTAGGTGATGGTGGTGTGGACTTCCGCACGATTTCCGCATCCCACTGCACCGAGGCCACATCGGTCGGCACTTTCACTTTCCAGTGCGAGCGGCGCGAATCGAGTTGGGTTACCTCTTCCAAGTGATGCATGAAACGAGGCAGGTTTTCGAGCTGCCGCCAGAAAGCGTACAGTTTCTCCTTTGGTTTGCGGATGGTCAGCGACTGCCTCACCGTCAGGGGCTTGGGCTGCTTTTCGGCGGTGTTGCGGCCAATGGCGTTGTTCATCGGGCAGTTGCCGCTGGCACCCCGGTACATCAAGTAGCCGCCCGCCAGCGTAGCGAGCCAACTGGTGCGGCCGCGCAAACCCCAGTAAGTGAGCAGCAAACCGCCCACCGCCGAAACGATGCGTTCGGTGTTGCCCACGTTCACTTGGCTGCTGCCGCTGGCAATGGGCTGGGCAGGCACGTGGCCGGATTGCGAATGCGTTTGGCCGGCCTGCGCTTGCGCAGGCGGTTGTTCAATCATTTCAGCTTGCATAAGTGTTTGTTTTTGTGGAAAAAAATTTGAGGAGGGATAAAGACAATCGGTCGCGGAGACACAAATCGCCGCAGAAGGTCTGTCAAGTGACCGTACAAAAAACAGTGCCTCGCCGACATTGCTGCCATTGTACGGAAATGCAGCTTTGGATACCCCGTGCAGACGTGGAAATTAATTCTCTTAAACGCCCGAAGAATGCGTGCAGACTTCCCCGCAAACCGCCTGATTTTCAAGCACTAAAAATGAGCCAAAACAAACGCCGACCGGCGAAATATACAGGCAAGTGTAACGTTATAGAAAAGCACCAGTCGAAGGAATTTCCGATAGTTTCTCTGAAGGAATTCGCTTTCGGCGATGTTTTTCATACCAGAAAATTATCCGTAACTTATCACTTGGCGTTTTGGGCAAAAAATGGCCAAAACGGCTTTGTCTTGAATCGCGGATTCGCACGGATGACGCGGATGGCACGGATGAGCCTTTGGGCAGACAGACGCGTCAAGTCCAGCTATCTATCCGTGCAACCGTACTGGTGTCACGCCCCGGCGTGATGCCTACGATTTGACCAGCGTCCGCTGGTCGCGAGCCAACGGCTCGCAGAAGACGAAACCACCCAGAGGCGCAATACGTGAAAGACGTTTTGAACGATTTTTGCCCAAAACGCCTGTTGTTATCTTCTGCTTCGGTTGGCAACTGTTTTAGCAAACCTGTCGGTTTGCGACCAGCGGACGCTGGTCTTAAACTTGGCACAAGCGGACGCTTGCGCCAGTACGGTTGCACGGATGAGGGATGTCAAGAAAGACGCGACTGGTTGCCCACAGACCTATCCGTGCAATCCGCGTCATCCGTGCGAATCCGCGATTCAAGACGAAAACGCCAAACGTTAAACGTTAAACGATAAACGCAAACCAGCATGGCCGATATTTTCAGTACCGAACAACGCAGCCGCCTCATGTCCCTGATACGCGGCAAAGACACCAAACCGGAAATGGTTGTCCGGCGGTATCTGTTCAGCCGGGGCTTCCGTTACCGACTCCACGGCAAAAAACTGCCCGGCAAACCAGACCTCGTGTTGCGGCGGCACCGAACCGTGGTGTTCGTCCACGGGTGTTTTTGGCACGGGCACTACGGACGGCCGTGTTTCAAGATGCCCAAAAGCCGCACCGAGTGGTGGGAAGCCAAAATCGCCCGCAACGCCGCCCGCGACGCGTTCAACCGCCACCAGTTGGCGGCAACAGGCTGGCGAGTGATCGTGGTATGGGAATGCGCCTTGCGAACGGTGGCCCTGCGCGAACAAACCCTCGCCGACTTGGAGCAAATGATTCTCGGCAACCACCCAGACGAGGACAACCTGACGTTGGCAGCTTGAAAAAAGTGGTCAGTGGTTAGTCGCAAGTGGTAAGTCGTAAGTGGCGTTTTGGGCGATTTTTGCCCAAAACGCTTTTCCGCCCCGAAGGGGCAAAATACCATAGCACAGGGTATCGCCCTGTGGAACCGACGCACCACGGCGTTTTGGGCAAAAATCGTAAAATCCCACAACCGACGGCAACGGCCAAAACGCTTGCAAGAACACACGGGTTTGCTGCCATTTCCTGTCTTTTCTGCGAATCCTGAAAATCCTGATTCTGACAACCGGCCTTTTCCCTACCTTTGGCCTTAGACAAACATTCGCCATTCTCCGCATTCCACAATCCGCATTCCGACTTTTATTCATTCATTCTCTCATTCAACCATTCGAGCATTGATGTTCCAAACCCCGCGCCTGCAACAACTGCTGCCCGCCGTGCGTGCGTTCGTCAACGACGAGTTGGTTCCGCTGGAGCCGCCGTTCATGCACGGTTCTTTTGCCGAGATCGAACCGGTTTTGCAGGAGAAACGCCAGCGGGTGAAGTCACTGGGTTGGTGGACACCGCACTTGGCTCCGCA
>JALOMD010000692.1 GCA_025455595.1 Cytophagales bacterium
AGCAATTAGCCAACGTTTTGAGCTGTTTTTGGCTAAGGTAGAGTCCGTAACCAACTGACAAAGCTTGACGAAGTGACTTCGCCGCTTTCCGCACGTCTTTGCGTGAATATCCGCCCCTGCGTGAAATTTTTCCTCGAAAAGCCGCAAAGGGTTGCGCAAAGATTCACGAGTTAATTCGTTTTGGCAAAAAAACGCCCAAAACGCCAGCAAAACCGAAAAATCTGAATCCATTCCCGTAATACTTATGAAAATCAACATCATCGGTGGCGGCATCGGCGGACTTGCCACGGCCATTGCGCTTCAAAAGCAGGGCCACCAAGTGACGGTTTACGAGAACGCCCCCGCGTTCAAGCCTTTGGGTGCCGGGCTGGTGATGGCCGCCAACGCCATGAAAGCCCTGCAAGTCATCGGGATTGCCGAAGCAGTGGCGCAAGTCGGGAAACCGCTGGCGAAAGGGGCAATTCTTGATGCACGCGGAAAAGTCATCAGCCGAGTGGATGTGACGACGATTACGCAACGGTTCGGGATGCACAACTTCACCATCCACCGGGCGGCGTTGCACGAAATCCTGCTGGGTTGTTTGCGGCCCGGCACGGTGGTAAACGGCAAAAACTGCGTGGGCGTGGCGCAAGATCAAACGGGTGTTACGGTTCACTTTGCCGACGGCTCGTCGGACGTTGCCGATTGCCTGCTGGCCTGCGACGGCATCCGGTCAGTGGTGCGGCAGCAATTAGTGCCCGACAGCCGTATCCGCTACGCGGGTCATGCGTGCTGGCGGGCCGTGACGGAAGTGCAGCCAGACAAGGTGGACATGGAAAATTTCACCGAATCGTGGGACACCGCCGGGCGTTTTGGTATTGCGCCGCTGGCGGGTAACCAAGTGTATTGGTACGCCTGCCTGAACGTGCCGCAGGATTCGCCGGAGGCCAAGGCTTTTATGATACCAGACCTGTACGAACGTTTCAAACAATTCCACGACCCGGTGCCGTATCTGTTGCAAAACACGCCCAATGAAAAATTGCTCCTCAACGACATCATTGATTTCAAGCCGCTACGCCGACTGGCGTTCGGCAAGATACTGCTCATGGGCGATGCCGGCCACGCCACAACACCTAACATGGGCCAAGGAGCCTGCCAAGCCATTGAAGATGCCGCCGTGCTGTTGAAACTGTTGGGCACCCACGCCCACGTAGAAGAAGACTTCAAAGCCTTTGAACAGAAAAGACTGAAACGTACAGAGAAAATCAATACACTGTCGTGGCAAATAGGCAAGCTGGCCCACGTAAAGAACCCTTTTTTGGCGCAAGTACGAAACACCGTGATGCGCCTCCTCCCCGACAGTGTGAACAACCGGCAAGTTGCTTTTCTGTACGATGTGGCGTTTTGAGTGAGTCTTTAGTTGAATCAGTTTGTCAAGTTGTATCTATGCAAACTGGTGCAAGCGTCCTCGCTTGCACCAGCACCAGGCAGACCTCTTTTGCATACAACCTGAGTAACCAATTCAGTCCGTTTTGAGCAAAAATTGCTCAAAACGATTATGAAAAACTCATTAGATTTACTATCGGCTGTTTTTCAGTCGTTTGACATTTGCCGTAGAACCCCTCCCCGCAAGGAAGGGGGCCCAGGCCTGTCCGAACGCCCGCCTACAGACAAAAGTCCCTCCCTTACGGAGGACAAAAACGAGAGTTTTTGGGCCAGCCTGTGCGGCGGGGCTGGGGTGGAGTCTATCAGCAAAAAAAATACAAATAGCTCATTATCAGCCGATAGTAACTCTATTTCGCTTTTTTCTCATCTTCTTCGTCTTCCTCCACCGTCACCAAAAACGCGGCACGGCGGGGCGGTGGCATCACCGAGTCTTCGCCACGCACGGCTTTCCAGATCACTTCGTTGAACTCCAAGTCAGGAGCGGCATCCACGTCCGTCAAATTGAATTCTTCTGATTGTTTGGCGGATTTGTTGTACGCCATGTTTTTGGCCTCCGTGTCCACTTGGGCGGGCTTGTGGGTGAATGGCGCATAATCCGGTGTTTTGGTGAAGCATTTCCACATCGAAGGCGCGGCGGCATCGTACTGGCTCATCGGCTTCATGCCCAGAATCAGTTCGATGGTACGCAACATGGACGAAGTGCTGTACATTTCGCTGATGACCGTCTTGCGTTTTGTGTACGGACTCACCACGTAGGCCGTGGAGCGGTGTGCGTCCACGTGGTCGGAGCCGTTCTGGGCATCGTCTTCGAGGATGAAAATGGCGGATTCTTTCCAAACCGGGCTTTTGGAAATATGCTCCACAAACCGCCCCACGGCGAGGTCGTTTTCGGCCACCATCGCCACCGGAGTCGGCTTGCCAACTCGTGCGCC
This sequence comes from Cytophagales bacterium, assembly GCA_025455595.1. Classification (GTDB taxonomy): domain Bacteria; phylum Bacteroidota; class Bacteroidia; order Cytophagales; family 172606-1; genus Xanthocytophaga. Next base: position 2,358 of record JALOMD010000692.1, read on the forward strand.
AAACGTATGGTCGTTGCCTAAACGAACGGAATTGAAACGCGGCAACGCATTGGCTGCTACCAACGAATCGAAGTCCTTCTTCCACACTTCCACGCGGTCTATGTCCTTGATATCCAAGTTATAACCGGGATAGGCTTTGCAGAAATTTCCTTCCAACGCCGGAATGTTGGCTTTGCCGTAATCCGCAAACTCGCCGTAGGTGCGGTAGCTGATGCCCGCCCGCTTGCAGTGATCCCAAATGAAACCTTCCTTCGGATACGC
>JALOMD010000693.1 GCA_025455595.1 Cytophagales bacterium
GGGCGAAAGCGGCGGCGGCAAATCAACGCTGCTACGGCTAATCGCCGGCCTCGACGACCCCGACGGCGGCACGGTGCGGCTGCGCGGCGAGCCGGTGGCCGGCCCCAAAGACCGCCTGGTGCCGGGCCACCCCGAAATCCGGCTGGTTCACCAGGATTTCCGGCTCTTGCCCAATGTGCGGGTGGAGGAAAACGTCGCCTATGCCTTGCGCGGCTACGAGGCGGCCTATCGCGAAACCCGCTTGGCAACGGTGCTGGACTTGTGCGATTTGGAGCCGCTGCGCCACAAACTGCCCCGCCAACTGTCGGGCGGCGAGGCGCAACGGGTGGCCTTGGCCTGCGCCTTGGCCGACGAACCGGCCTTGCTGCTGCTCGACGAGCCGTTCAGCAACCTTGATCCGCTACGGCGCACGGCCCTGAAACGCGACTTTGGCCGCATCCTGCGCCGCAGCGGCACCACGGCCATCTTCGTCACGCACGACACCGCCGACGCGCTGTCGCTCTCCGACCGGGTGGGGGTTTTGCGCAAAGGTCAACTGCTGCAAATAGGCACGCCGCACGAGGTGTACAACCGGCCGGCCACGGCTTACGTGGCGGCGTTTTTCGGACACGCCAACGTCTGCCGGGCCGCCAAGTTGCAAAAAATCTCGCGCCACCCCGAAGCCCTGAGTCGGTTCAGGCCGACGGATATGCTTTGCGTGCGGGCCGAGCATGTCCGCTTTTGCCAGCCTGAAGACGCTGATTTTGAGGCGGATTTGGTGGCGCAACACTACCTCGGCGCGTACACGCTGTACGAAATCCGGCTGGCTCCCGGCGTAATCTGGCAAGTCTCCGCCCCGCCCGAACTCGGTTTGCCGAAAGCGGTTTTCGTGCAAGTGGATTGGGGGAAGGTTAATGAGCTGTTGGGTTAATGCAAAAAAATAGTTTTTGTGCAAACATTTTTCATATGCAGCCCCGGGCGTTTTGGGCGAAAATTGCTCAAAACGCCGCGTTTCCCTCACCCCCGTCCCCTCTCCCACGGGAGAGGGGTGTGTTTGGCGATTGGCTTGGCTCTCCGTCCCAAACCTGTCCGTGCTAAAGGCTCGCATGGTTGAAAAGTCACCCCTCTCCCCACGGGAGAGGGGCTGGGGGGTGAGGGATCGTCGGCGTTTTAGACGATTTTCGCCCAAAACGCCTCCCTTCCTCAAGTCTCCATTAACACCCGAAAACTGGCACGCCTTTTTTGCCCGCCGAAGTTCGCCAATGTCAATGAGGAAGAACAGGTGTGGTGCATCCGCAAAACACACCCGCAGATGAAATCCTCGCGTTTTAAACAAAAATCGCCCAAAACGGCTATTCACTCATTCTATCATTCACTCATTCAAAATTGCATTCGTACTTCGTAAATCGTAATTCGTACTTCAAAATGACTCCAGGATTCATGTTTGCCACGGGCATCGAAAACAGCTACCCAACCATCAGGAACGGTACCCTGCGCGTGGATGAAATGGAAAAGTGCGGCCACTACCGCCATTGGCGCACCGACTTTGACCTGGTGGAGGAACTGGGCATTTGCGTGCTGCGCTACGGGCCGCCCATCCACCGCACTTGGCTGGGCGACGGCCGCTACGACTGGTCGTTTGCCGACGAAACGTTCGGCGACCTGTTTCGGCGCAACATCATGCCCATCGTGGACTTGTGCCACTTCGGCGTGCCCGACTGGTTGGGCAACTTCCAAAACCCCGACTTCCCCGAACGTTTCGCCCGCTACGCCGCCGACTTTGCGCGGCGGTTTCCGTGGGTGCAGCTTTATACGCCGGTGAACGAGATGTACATCTGCGCGTTGTTTTCGGCGCAGTACGGCTGGTGGAACGAGCAACTGACCACCGACCAAGGCTTTGTGACGGCCCTGAAACACATCGTGAAGGCCAACGTGCTGGCCATGAAAGCCATCTTGCAGGTGCGGCCCGATGCCATTTTCATCCAAAGCGAATCGTCGGAATACTTTCACGCCGAGAACCCGGCGGCCATCAAACCGTCCGAACACATGAACGTGAAGCGGTTCCTGTCGCTGGACTTGAACTACGCCCGCCGCGTGAACTCGGAGATGTACGAATACCTGATGGACAACGGCATGACGCGGACCGAATACCATTTTTTCATGCGCAACAACCTGCGCCGCCACTGCATCATGGGCAACGACTACTACATCACCAACGAACACCGCGTGCGGGCCGACGGCCTCACCTCGGCCTCGGGCGAGGTGTTCGGCTACTACGCCATCACGCGGCAGTACCACGACCGGTATCGGCTGCCGGTGATGCACACGGAAACCAATCTGATGGAAGGCCCCAACGGCGACGAGGCGGTGCAATGGCTGTGGAAACAATGGGCCAACGTGCTGCGCGTACGCAACGACGGCGTGCCGATTGTGGGCTTCACATGGTACTCGCTAACCGACCAAGTGGACTGGAACACGGCCCTGCGCGAAGACAACGGACACGTGAATCCGCTCGGCCTCTACGACCTGAACCGGCAAATCCGTCCGGTGGGGCGAGCCTACAAACAGCTTATCCAAGACTGGGGCAAGGTGCTGCCCACGCAAAGCATGTGCCTGCAAGTGCCGCTCGTCCGCCC
>JALOMD010000694.1 GCA_025455595.1 Cytophagales bacterium
CGCTCAGCGTCACCTCATCGTCTTCCAAACGGACAGTGCCTTTGGTGTCGTAGGTGCGGGTACGCTGGCTGTTCCACAGGATGGTGCGACCGGCCGCCGTGGTGATTTTCAGGCTGCTGTTGATGACCGCACTGAAAACAAGCGATTCGGCGGTGATGTTGTTGCTGAAAACGACACTTTTGGTGCCTTCCACTTTGTTGTCGTTCACAGAATAGTTGTCGAAACCGATGGTGCGGGTGCCGTTGGCTTCGCGGCGGCGGTTAGTGTAGGTAACCAGCACCTTGCCTTTGCGGGTTTTGCCGTTATAAGTTACGCCGGTGCCGAAGTCAATCACCACACTGCCGGTGGCGTTGCTGCCCTTGGGCGTGATGGTGATGGTGGCCCCGCCCAAGCCCGTGAAAGTACGCACCTCGCCTGATTCGCGAAGGCTGCTGGCGTTGGCCGGGTCGTCGAGGATGGCTTCCGCGAGGCTTACCGCGTCTTCCGATTCGCTGAAACTGTAGTTGTTGTCCTCTACGGCTTCTTCGGCGGGAGCGGCTGCTTCTTGGTTCCGGTTACAAGCCGTGAAAACGAGGCCGCTGCACACGAAGGCGGCCAAGGTCATGCGGAAAATCTGCTTTTTCATAGTCGGGTGAAAAGATTAAGTGAGAAACGGAGTTGATGTTTTTTTGCGAAATGCATTGGTTGGAGCGGATAGGAACCGGAAAGTTTAACGGCTACAGAAAAATTTTCGGAAAAATGCCCAAAACGGTTTCCGAAAAAATCACTTTCTTGTTCGCATTGTTAGCGGAATGGGTTGAAGTACAGGCTGTTTGCGTCGGATAATCCAGTTGAGCAAGTCGGAGAGCAAGCCGGACAAAATTTTCATGCTTTTTGGGTTTTGGTGTCGCCCGTATATTCGCATTGCGTCCGTAAGGTAAAACCACGTTTGCCCGGTGTACATGTAAGAAACACCGCCCGTTGACACGGAAACAAGTTGGCGAATATGCCGTTTCAGGCATTTTTCGCCCAAAACGCTGTCCCCCGGCTAAAGCCGGGGGCAAAACGTGACAAGTCGGCCAAGGCCGACTCAGTCCCCGAAGGGGACTTTCCACTTCTTGCCCCCGGCTTTAGCCGGGGGAACGGAGCGACTGTTTGGCGTAGCTTTTTATCGTCGGGACTGTGCCGCAGGGCGATGCCCTGCGTTGGAATGTGATGCCCCTTCGGGGCGTTGGATTACGCTTTTGCGCAAGTCACAATTGTAATAGAAGTTGCGTTTTAGCCGTTCCCGCCGGTTGCGGGATTTGTCAATTTTCGCCCAAAACGCCCCCTGTATTTATTCACTCATTCTATCATTCAATCATTCAACATTGAAATATGAAAGCTCTAAGCATCTTGGAAACAATCGGCGCAACGCCGCACGTACGCATCAACCGGCTGTTTGCGCACCGCAATGTGGAAGTGTGGATGAAACTGGAACGGGCCAATCCGGGCGGCAGCATCAAAGACCGCATCGCCTTGTCCATGATCGAAGATGCCGAGCGGCGCGGCGTGCTGCAGCCGGGCAGCGTGATTGTGGAGCCGACTTCGGGCAACACGGGCGTGGGCTTGGCGATGGTGGCGGCGGTGAAAGGCTACAAACTGATTTTGGTCATGCCCGAGTCCATGTCCATTGAGCGGCGGCGGCTGATGTCGGCCTACGGGGCTACTTTTGAACTGACCCCGCGCGAACGGGGCATGAAAGGGGCCATCGAGAAAGCGCAGGAAATCGTGGCCGGAAACCCCAAGGCGTGGATGCCGAGCCAATTCGACAACCCGGCCAACATCGAAATCCACCGGCAAACCACCGCGCAAGAAATCCTGCGTGTTGAAACAGCATTTTCCGCGCATGAAATCGTACGCCGTGGAGCCGTCGGCCTCGCCGGTCATCAGCGGCGGGCAGCCCAGCCCGCACCCGTTGCAGGGAATAGGGGCGGGGTTCATTCCCAAGAACTTGCACAAAGAGGGCTTGGACGGTGTGATTCAGGTGGACAAAGAGGAGGCGTTTGCCTACGCGGTGCGGGCCGCCAAGGAAGAGGGGATTTTCATCGGCATTTCATCCGGCGCGTCGCTGGCGGCCGTTGCCAAAAAGCTGACCGACATCCCGGACGGGTCGCGTATTCTCACTTTCTGCTACGACACGGGCGAACGGTACCTTTCGATTGAGGGGCTTTTCGTTTAACGTTTAACGTTTAACGTTTATCGTTTATCGTTTATCGTTTCAACACAAAGCCCGCCAAGTTACGGATGTTTTTCCGGCAACTTGGCGGGCTTTTCTGGGATGCTGGTACTTAACGATAAACGGAAAACGTTAAACGAATTACGCCCCGCCCTGCACTTCCACGTACTTGAGGATGGCATCAATGTCTTCGTTGCTCAAGTCGGGGAACGACTGCATCTGGAGCTTGTTGTACTTGTTGAATATCTGGTTGCCGTAGGCATCGCCGCTGGCAATCACCGCCGAGGAGTTCCTGATCCACTTGTAGAGCCACTCGCGGCTGGGTACGCGTGCGGTCACGCCTTTCATGCCCGGCCCGACCAGCACTTCGTCGCCCACGGCGTGGCAGGCGGCGCAGTTGTTTTGGAATAAGGTTTGGCCGTGCTGCGCCACCGCGTCAAGAGCGGGAGCGGCGGCGGCTACGGGCGGTGCCGGGTCGGCCCCACCTGAACCATTACTTGAAGCAACCGGGGCTTCCGGCCTATAACTGATGATCATGGCGGCACCGGCCACGAAGATGACGAGCAGGGCGACGAGCAGTACGCCAAGGGCTATTTGCAGGCGTTTGATGGCTTCTTCCATAGTTTTATGATGCGATTGGATGTAGATTTTGATGTCGCAAAGATACGGCATCGTGCTCAAAAAAAACGTGCGAGTTGTACGTAGTTTCGGTTGATTTCAATTTTTTGCACGTACTTGCCACAGGCCCTCGTAGCCTTTTTTACGCAAGACCCACGACTCAATACTCATGACTGGCACTCACATCGAGCGTGACGAATCGTTGCGGGTACTGTCTTCCTCCAGTCGGTCGCCGATGCGTTTTTCGAGCTGACCCTTGCGTCCCGGCAACGTGGTCACCGAGAAGATGTGGATGGTGAAACCGATCACAACCAAGATGAAAACTGCACTGATGATGAGGAATATTTTCTTCTGCTTGGACATGTATTCAATGGTTAGATGGCTGAATGGTCGGATGGTTGGTTGCTGAATGGTTACAGGATTTTCAATGGCGGCGTTTGCGTTTTGGGCATTTTTTGCTCAAAACGCGGTTTGCCAGACCATCCGCAAATATACGCGCCAGACTTGCTGATACGAAACGAGTGTTTCCACGTTCAGGCACCGTCCCTTTGCCTTTGGCTGAGTCTGTGGCGTTTTGGGCGAAAATTGCCCAAAACGCCCAATCAACAATCAGCCATTCAGCAATACAACCATTCAACCATCCAACCATCCATTCACTTCCCCAACTCCTGCGAACGGCGGAAGGCACTTTGCATGGCTTCGCGAACGTCTTCCTCGACTTGGTTTTCCAAAAATACTTTCAAGGCCGCCTCGGTGGTGCCGCCTTTGGAAGCCACGCGCCTGATCCATTCCTCGCACGACAGCGTGTTTTGGTTCTGCAAATGCACCGACCCCATGAACGTCTGGTTCACCAGCATTTCGGCCTGGGCGGGCGTGAAGCCCAGTTCCACACCGGCCCGGATCATGGCGTTCATGAAATAATACACATACGCCGGGCCGCTGCCCGACACTGCCGTTGCCGAGTCAATCAGCCGTTCGTCGTCCACGTACATGGCTTTTCCGGTGGTGTTCAGCAGGTTTTGGATGATGAACAACTCTTTGCGGTCAAGGTCGGGACTGCAACTGAACACCGTCATGCCCATGCCGATTTGCGACGGCAAATTGGGCATGGCCCGCACCAGTTTGGGTACGCCGAGGGTCGTGTTCAGCGTGCCGATGCTCACCCCGGCCATGATGGAAAGTACGATTTGCTCCGGGTGCAGAAACGGACGCAGGCCGGGGGCCACCGCCCCGAAATCCTGCGGCTTGACGGCCACAATCAGGATGTCGGCTTGGCCCACGAAGTCGCCGGGCGTGCGGAACACGTTTTGGTCGGGTACTTCGGGCAGGCGGTTGCGGCCTGCGTCGCTGCGGATGAGCAACTGCATCTCCGTCGGCGTGGCGAAGTGCGAAGCCAGCAGGCTCTTGGCGTAGGTGGTGCCCATGTTTCCGGCACCGACGATGAGGATGTTCATGAGAACTCGGAAG
>JALOMD010000695.1 GCA_025455595.1 Cytophagales bacterium
CTACAAAGGCCCGTGCGAACACATTCTGGCACTGCGCATCGCCTTCAACAAACGCAGTTGGTGGACGAGGTTTTTGAATTAAGTGATCAGTCGTCAGAACTGCGATTTTAAAATGATTGATTTGATGAACATGATTTGTATTTCTTCATGCCCATCACGAAAATCACTGTAAAATCACAGTTCTGACAATATAGCGTTTTAAGCATTTTTTGCCTAAAACGCCTGTTGTAGAATCCGTACAGTTGTTTTTCATTTATCTGAACCCATGAAACAGAAACCACTCGCCGAACTGGGCTTGGCCGAACTACAAACAAAGGAAAAAGCCCTTAAGACTGCCGTTACAGTCATGGGCGTATTCCTTGCAATCATGATTCTTATCTGCGCATATTTGACCTTCCTCCAAGGATTCAGTGTGTTCACTGTTTTGCCAGTTGCTTTTCTACCGCTTTTTATGGTGAATATTGCCAATTTGAAGAAAATCAAGGCGGAAATAGCATCGCGAGTCATGTGATTGCTCTGTCTTGAAATGTAATGCGAACGATTGACACTGCCGCTGATGTTACCCTTGCAAACCCCTTTGTGTATGCATACGATTTCTTTGAAAATTCCGCCGAAAATAGACGTTTTCTCCGACGACGAACTGTACGAGTTCTGTCGCCAAAATCCCGATTTGCGCATTGAACGGGACGAAAACGGCCAAATATTCATCAAAATGCCTACAGGGATAAAAACAAGCATTAACAACAGTGAATTGTTGGCTGAAGTAGTGATTTGGAACCGACGGGCCAGGTCAGGTAAAGTAACGGATGCCGAAGGTGGATACACATTGCCTGACACTGCCATGCGCGTGCCTGACGTGGCTTGGATCAGCAACGAACGGCTGGCAACGGTTTCTGACGATGATTTGGCGAAATTCGCGCACGTTTGCCCCGATTTTGTGATAGAATTGCGTTCGGAATCAGATACGTTGACGGAATTGCAGGAAAAAATGCTAAAGTGGCTGAAAAACGGCGTGCGACTGGGCTGGCTCATTGACCCGAAAGACCGAAAGACATACGTCTATCAGCCCGACAGAGAAGTTTTTACCAAGAATTTCAGTGAAACGCTGTTTGGCGAAGATGTCTTGGCAGGTTTTGAGTTGAACATTGAGAAGCTGTTGCATTGAAAAAATACGCCTGTAGCGGATAGCCGATTTCGGCGTTTTTTTCTTAAAACGCTTTGTTTTTCAATACCATTTCCCCATATTTGAAACAGAAACAGCGAGCCGCCGCCAGCCACAAGACCTTGCAAACCGGGCGATGTATCGTCGTCCATGTTCACAGATTTCACCTGCACCACGGGCTTGATCTTGACTAAGCCGGTACTGCATCGATAGCTGCATTACGGTTGGTCTTCGGGAAGATAATGACAGCTATCGATGCGTACCGGCATCGAGTTGACCAATCCCGTCCTCAGAATGTACGAAGGTGGCTGGCGGCCTTGCAAAAAGTCCCTCTCAAAAGGAGGGACTTTTTATTTGTCTGAACTGTGATTTCACAGTGATTCTTATGATGGGCATGATTGAAAACAGAAATTCATGTTCATCACAGAAATCATTGTAAAATCACAGTTCAGACAAACAGGCGTTTTAGGCGATTTTTGCCGAAAACCGTTCCAGCCCCGTAGGGGCGGCCCGTCTGTAGAAAACGACATAATTGTAACGAAAAGCTCCGTAGGAGCGACCCGGTTGACAACACATTGTCAGGCCCGCTCCTACGGAGCTTTTTCTGTGGATTTTCTGTATTTCTACAGACAGGTCGCCCCTACGGGGCTTTGGCCGACGACATTAGGCGTTTTAGACAGATTTTGCCCAAAACGCCCGTCTGTTGTCTTTTGCGAGCCTGTGCTTCCGGTCTGACGCACAGCGTCTGACCTGCGTGGCCTAAATCGTTTTGGGTATTTTTTGCCTAAAACAAAAAGCCCCCTCCTTGGGAGGGGGTTGGGGGAGGCTTTATTTCTTCCAAAACTTGCCCAGCAGCGATTTCAGTCCGTCAGTTTGCGGTTTTTCGGCTGAGGGCGGAGGGTTGCCGTTGGTTGCGGCGGGCGTTTGGGTGGTTTTGGCCGTGCTGTATTTGCCGGGCGTATAGGTTTTACGGGCGGGTTTGGCATAGCTTAGCTTGATTTGCAGGTTCTTCACGCGGTCTTTCAGCGGCTTGCCTTTGGCCGGGTCAACCATGAACACGTAGTTGGCGAAGCCTTCCATCGAGCCGAGCAGGTCGGTACCGGTGCCCCATTTTTTGCCAGCGATTCCTTGCGTTTCCACTTGGTGCAGCAACGCCCGGAACCGCCGCAGCGTCTCGCGGTCAACGGCGGGTTTTTCGTTCACCACAATGCCGGTCACCTCTTTGCGGCTACCGGGACGCATCACTTTTTCCTTGTCGGGATGAACGTTAAAGCCTTCATCCTGAACGATTTGATGAACCAGCATGCGCAGTTTGTTAGTCTGCTTGGTGCCGGGGCCGGAAGCCGAGAAGGTGAGGTCGTCGGCGTAACGCGTGTAGGTGAAGCCGAGCTTGGCGGCCAAGCCTTGCAAACGGCAGTCGAGGCGGTGGCAGAGCAGGTTGGTGATGGCCGCAGAGCAGGGCCAGCGGCGTGGCCACGGCCTCCGAATACCCGATTTTCTGGAACATTCCTTTCACGCGCGGATACGTCACGGTGGGGAAAAAATCCTTCAGGTCAAGGTTGATGACCACCGCCGCGCCGACGTGCGGCTTGGCGTTGCTCACGATAGACCGCTCGGCCAAGAATCCGTGTGCGGCGTTGTGCGTGCTTGTATGAGCCAAAATATTGTCCAGAATCCAGTGTTGGGCTTTTTTGAGGCGCGGCATGGGAGCCGAAATAAGGCGTTGCCCGCCGGATTTCTTGGCGATGTGGAACCGCCGGTAGTGGCTCGTCTTGGACACTTCGCGGCTGAACGACAGAAAGCGCAACTCGCCCACGGTAATGCCCATTGCCGTCGCCAAGGCTGGCGCATCGGCAAAAACGGGCAGTTTGGCGGCGGTGAGCTTGGCCGCATCGGATGTGGCGTTTTGGAGGCCGCCTGACACGCTTTGGCCCAGATACAAAATCTCTTTTTCCTTGCGTTGCCGCCAGCGTTCGGCGCGTTCCTTGCGTTCGAGTTCGCGGCGTTGCTTGTTTTCCTCGCGTTTCTTGCGCGACTCGGCCATGCGCTGCTTGCGCATTTCTTTCAACAGCTTTTCCGGATTGTCCACGCGCCGCTGCTCGGTCAGAACGGCGCGGATTTCTTGGTTCAGCTCGGTCTCGCGTTTGATGATTTGCTCGGGAACCGACGGGGCGTTTTCGTTTTTCGGCCAAAAGCCCAGCCGCATCATGTCTTCAAGGATGAACTGTTCGCGGGATGTCCGCCGGATGCGGTCGTACAGTTCCTGGCGGTCACGCGGACGGGTTTCTTCTTGCGGCGGGTTGTTGGTTTCGGACATAGCTAAATGAGTGTAAAGTCGTTGGTGGTCAGTCGTTAGTGGTCAGTTGGTCGTTTTGCGGCCTTCGCGTTTTTCTTTGCGCCTTTGCGTGGAACCTGTTTTTCAAAGGCGCAAAGAGTTTCGCAAAGAACGCGAAGTCAATAAATTGTTGTAGTTTCTATAGACTGATAGGAAACTTGTTCTGTTTTGATTTGTCTGTAAATAAAGCCGTTTTAGCCATTTTTTTAAGAAATTCTGTATTATTTCACGCAATCAAATAAAATTTCGGGGCGATTGGAATTGCAAATCCCGAACAGTGATCACGCCTTGGCGTGGTGGTATATGAGTTTGTCAAAAATTGCCCAAAACGGCTTTTTTACAGA
>JALOMD010000696.1 GCA_025455595.1 Cytophagales bacterium
GGCCTCTATCTTCCAGTCCTGGTTGCCTGTGGTGTTGCCGTAACTCCACTGCTGGAGCGTCGCGCCGTTGTCTTGCGAGGCACCCGCCACATCCAACGCCTTGCCGCTGCACTGGGCTACGAGTTTGTAGTAGCCGTTGCCTACAGCGGTCAGGTTCCAGTTTTGGGCTTTGGTGCCATTGGGCGTGTACTGTTGCACCACCGCGCCGTCGGCGGTGCTGGCACTTCTGACATCCAGTGCCTTGCCGCTGTGCTTAACTGTGAGTCGGTAGTAGCCGCTGAAAGTGGAGCCGGAAGGACTGCTCGAATTGGTCAAGTCAATGGAAGCCGATGGATTTCCGACCGCAAAATTCTGGTTGCTTGTGCTCAATACGAGAGCGATTTTTTCCGTTCCTTCACTCAAGCTGTCCGTCAGCGGCTTGAGCTTCATTACGGCACTGGTGCTGCCTGCCGGAATGACCACACTGCCCGAAAGTGCCTCAAAATCAACGCCGTTGGCAGCGTCTCCGGCATTGGTGCGGACTGTGTAAGTGACCGTCAGCGCACTGCCGTATCCTTTCGCCGACACCCGGCTGATCCTGAACGCATCGGTGGATGGTGCGTTTTCGGCCAAGCTCGTGACCAACGGCTGAACGGCCACCAGCGGTTTGGCATCGTCGTAGGCGGCGGTGACGAGGCGCGAACGGGAGTCCACCGCTTTGTTGGCGAAGCTGTTATTCGGATTGTTCAAATGCGCCGCTTGCCAGCCTGCCAGCGTGAGCGTGTTGGCCGTGACATCCGGCTGCGAAGCCCACCGGTCGGTGCCCCAGCGTTGGGTGCGGTTGAAAAAGGCGGTGGCGGAAGGATTGTGGTACAGGTTGTCGTTGGTGGTCACGCTCAACGCATCAAACATGGCGTACCAGCCGCCTTTGAACGTGGCGATGGTGGTGCCGTTGGCGTTCTGGGCCGAGATGGTTTCGCCCGAATCCCACGGGCTTGCCACGGCGTAAATCCGTTGGTTGGCGTTCTGGGCGGCAATCACATTGTTGCGGAAACTGAAATTCCGGTTCTCCGCGCGGATGTTGTCATACGTGCTGATCTGGATGTCGTTGTCGTAAATCAGGCATCCGTCCACCTCCACGTTTTCGCATTCGGCGATGAAAACGCCACTTCCTTTCGTCTTGCGGTAGGCTTCGGCTCCGGGCAAGGGCCGGTTGCCCGCAAAAACGCAACGCAGGGCTTTCACCGTGTGTTGGCTGCCGAGATTGGGAATGCCGCCGGTGCCTTTGGTTCCCGTACCCGGATTCTCGTAGTTGTTGTCTGCCGAACTGTTGGCTTCGATGAAAACGCCTTCGCTGCCGTTTCGCAAGGCGACGCTTTCCACCATCTGGCAGTTGAAGTTGCCGGTATCCCACCAAAAGCCCGTGGAACGGTTTTCAATGGCTTCGCAACGCAGCAACGTGAGGTTCTGGTTGCCGGCGGAGGCCGAGTAGAACTTGATGCCGCAAACCGACCAACCCGTGTAGCCCACGATTTCGCCTTGCCGGGAGTTTCTGTTGAACTTGCAATCCTCCCACACTGCGTTGGTCACATCGGTCATCCCGGCTCCGTTTTCGCCGTTTTCGGAGCAATCCACGCGCCTGACCAACACGTTTTTGGCGGGGATTATCGCTAATCCCTGTCTTTTGTTTTTGATGAAGCGGCAGTCTTCAATCAGCAGGTTGTTTTGGTGCTGAACCAAAACCGGGTAATTCTCGCCCCAATGCTGGAAGGTGAGATTCCTGATAACGACATTGGTTGGGTTGGGCGACTGCTCTCTCAACCATAGCTGCAACAGGTTTTGCTTGGTGGTCACCTCCACCAAATTGACCGACGCATTCAAATCAAACCCGGCGGGCGTGCTGGCGGGCAGTTTGATGGTGATTTTGCCCATTTTTGTAACCGTGTTGTTCGCAACAACGGCATCCGTCACCCAGAAAGCCCCTTCATCAGCCGTCAAGCGGCCACCGTTTATGTTGTTCGGGCCGGTGGTTGGGCCGTCCACTTGGCCGTTTTGGTTGGTGTAATTTGGCGGATTGATCTGGTAATACGTTTTCCCGTTCACATGCACCCATTCCCGGCGCAAAAACGCATCACTCACACCGAACGAAACACCTTTGGGCGGCACACCGAACGCATAAGGCCAGTCTTTCGACCAAGTGCCGTCCGCATTCTTGGTCCAGCCGCCCGACCAGTCTTCCGAACCCGACAGAATCACGCCGCCCGTGTTTCTCGGGCTGGCGGCATCCCAGCCCGCCCCTTCGATGACCAGCGGCGCGGCGGTAGCTTGCTCCGGTTGAAAGTTGAATTTGATGGCCCAATCGTCCGTCGGCGAGCCTTCGCGGTAAATGCCCGGCGCAATCAAGACCTTGACACCTACGTTAGCGGCTTTTTTGCTTCCGGCCAAGTCCAATGCTTTTTTGAGGGTGCGAAACGGGGCCGCATTGGTACCGGCGTTGTTGTCGTTGCCCGTGGGACTTACATGGATGATTTCCAAGTTGGACTCATTGACGGGTGTGTACTGAGCCAAGCTTTGCTGTGTTTGCCACAACAGAAATGCAATGAGGAGTAGTGTAGTTGTTTTCATG
>JALOMD010000697.1 GCA_025455595.1 Cytophagales bacterium
CATCCGCTGGGCCGACGGCCGCATCAGTGACCGCCTGCACCGGCTCGACCAGCCGCAGGTGTGGCTCGAAAACGGCAAGCCTGCCGTACTGTTTCTGGCGGTGAAAGAGAAAGACGACAAGGACGACAGCGACTTGTCGTACAACATCCACGTGGATTTGAGAAACGGGCGTGGAAAATAGTATCTGTCAGAAGGCCGAAACCTACCGTGCGTTTTGGGCAAAAATTGCTCAAAACGCACGGTAGGTTTCAGAAGGCGGAAAACTGAAAACTACAGAAAAAACAGGTTTTCGACAGACAAAATAGGGTTTTTGACTTTTCAAAAGTTAAGCGAATCGCAATCCCGCCTTGGCGGGGATACTATTTTATGTTCAAGAGTCTTCTACACACTCAAAGCTTTTTTCAGAAAAACCAGACATGAAAAACGGACTCTTTCTTTTCCTCCTGTTCACTTCTGTGACATTTGCCCAAGACCGGCTTTTGCCTGCCGAATCAGCGACGCTGAAGGGATTTGTCGGTGAAAGACTGGACAATTCCTACCGAAACCGCATTCTGGCGCAAGACGTGGCGCGGCTGGTCGAGCCGTTCAAGACCCGCACCGAAGAGCGTTGCTGGCAGACCGAATTTTGGGGCAAATGGTTTACCTCGGCGGTGCTGGCCTATCGCTACCAACCCACGCCGCAACTGAAAACCGTGCTCGACGGTGCGGTCAGCCAACTGCTGGCTACCCAGACTTCCGACGGCTACATCGGGAACTACGCCGAAGCCAAACGCTTCGAAAATTGGGACATCTGGGGCCGCAAATACAGTATGCTGGGGCTGCTTGCCTATCATGAGCTGACCAAAGACAAACGCAGCCTCAAGGCCGCCCGCCGGGTGGCCGACCACCTGATCCGGGAACTGACCGAACGAAAGGCCTTGATTGCCTTCAAGGGCAACCACCGGGGCATGGCGGCTTCGTCCGTCCTGGAGCCGATTGCCTTGCTTTACGCCCGAACAAATGATAAAAAATACCTGGCCTTTGCCGAGGAAATCGTGCGGCAATGGGAACTGCCCGACGGCCCGCAACTCCTCAGCAAAGCCCTCGACAACGTGGACGTAGCCAAACGGTTTCCGAAGCCCAAAAACTGGTGGTCGTATGAGCAGGGGCAGAAAGCCTACGAGATGATGTCCTGCTACGAAGGCCTGCTGGAACTGTACCGCATCACCGGTAAGCCGCAGTACCGCACCGCCGTGGAAAAAGTGTGGGAGAACATCCGAGACACCGAAATCAACATTACAGGCTCAGGCTCAAGTGTGGAATGTTGGTTTGGCGGCGGAAAGCTACAGACCCTGCCTGCCAAGCACTACCAGGAAACCTGTGTAACCGTTACCTGGATCAAGCTGAGCCAACAACTGCTGCGGCTGACGGGCGAAGCCAAATACGCCGATGCGGTGGAAAATGCGTTCTACAACGCCCTGCTCGGCTCCATGAAACCCGACGGCAGCACGTGGGCCAAATATTCGCCGCTGGCGGGAGTCCGTCAGGCTGGAGAGGAGCAATGCGGCATGGGCCTGAACTGCTGCGAGGCCAGCGGCCCGCGCGGGCTTTTCGCCTGGCCGCTCACGGTTGTCATGCAGGAGAAATCGGGATTGAGCATCAATTTCTTTGCCGAAGGAACCTATCGCCTCCAAACGCCTGGCAAGCAAACGGCTGAGGTGATTCAGCAAACCGACTATCCGGTTTCGGGAAAAGTTACGATTAAAATTCACTTGCCCAAAGCCGAACAGATGACGATTCGGGTCAGGATTCCGGCGTGGTCCCAACAGAGTGACTTGTCTATAAACGGCCAGCCTGTCAATGGTTTGGTAGCCGGACAATACGCCGAAATCAACCGCTTGTGGCAATCCAGCGATGAAATCACCCTTGCATTAGACATGCGCGGGCGTGTGTTGCGTGCCGGTGACAACGCCGGGTTTGTCGCCGTGCGGCGCGGGCCGCTGGTGTTGGCCCGCGACAGCCGCTTCGGCTACCCGGATGTGGATGAAACCATCAGTCCGGCCACCGACAAAGACGGCTTTTTGCCGCTTGAAGTAGTGGCAGAGAGCAACTTTTGGATAAGCCTCAAGGCCCCTTTTGCCGTAGGCTCGTACCGGGAAGGCGAGGCGGGCAAGCCCGTTCCGCTGCTGTTTTGCGACTACGCTTCGGCGGGGGATGCATGGAACGAAAAGAACCGCTTTCGGGTGTGGCTGCCGGTATTGTTTGATCCTGAGAAATAGTAGGGTTGCAAGGAAAATAGTATCCCCGCCAAGGCGGGATTGCGCTTCGCTTAACTTTTGAAAGCGCAAAACCCTCTGTTCGTCAGACTATAGTAACTCTAATAATTCTAACAAAGGATAGAGTGTGCGTTTTGGGCAAAAATTGCTCAAAACGGCATTGTGAATAAATACAGAAAATCATTGTCAGTTGGCTGGTTTAACAGACAAAATAGTATCCTTTGAAAAGTCAAAACCTGCCTGTCCCTGAGTCCGTCATTGCGAGGCTCGGAACGAAGTGGAGAGCCGTGGCAATCTCATTCCCGCAGGCTCGGCAAACACGTTTCCCAGAGGCTCGTTTTCCCGTTGTCACTTCGTTCCGCTCGCAATGACGGGTGAGAAACGCGCAAAAACGGTTTGGCGATTCAAAGCTTTTGTTTGCATCGCATCAATTAACCGTACATAACCATACAAATGCCGTTTTGAGCATTTTTTACCCAAAACACACCGCATGAACTCGACCATAGACACAACCGTCATCTTTGTTTTTTCCGCCTTTCTGCTGGTCATCGGAATGCTGTTTGCCCGCACGGGGCGCAACCTGAAATC
>JALOMD010000048.1 GCA_025455595.1 Cytophagales bacterium
TTAGCTGTTGGCTGTTAGCTGTTAGATTTATTACGGGCTGATAATCAACAAGTCATAAGATTTTTAAAACAACTTCTTTAACAAAAGGCGTTTTAGGCATTTTTTGCTCAAAACGCGGCTTTTAGCTACCTGATTGTCAGCCTATAGTAACTTTATTGGCTAATGGCTAAAAGCTAAAAGCCAACAGCTAACAGCCCATTACTGGGCGTTTGCGGGAGACTTGGAACGGTTCGACGGCTGACTGCCTTGCTGACCGGTGTGCTGGCTGGCCATTTCTTGGGCTTTGCTGGCTGCTTTGTCAACTGCCTCGGTAATGCGGCCTTTGCTGCTGTTGATGGCACGCACCACTTCGTCCGTCCAATCGTTTACCGACTGGCCGATTTTGCGACGCAGTCCGCTGCCTTTGTCCGGCGCGAACAACATCCCGACGACGGCTCCGGCGGCCGCAGCCACTGCTACTCCCAAAATAATTTTTCCGTTGTTTGACATGATGATTTGGATTTTGAAAAAGTTGCAAATGGTTATATAAAACACCTGTGGTGTCCAAAAAAACGGTGCCACCGCTTGCGCCTTTCGTTTTGTGTTTTTCGAGGAAGCAAATCCGGCAAAGTGTGGACAATTGGGGAAGCTTGCCCTCAATTGCACACCAATTGCGTCCTAAGCGGGATGCAACCGTCGTGGCCGGTGCATTTCAACACCCAACGGCCGCCAACCTGCCGGTTGCGGAGGAAATTCCCCAAAAAATGCCCAAAACGCCTCAGTGGGCAATTGCAACACCTGATGGTACAGAAAAGGATTTGAACTTCACTCAAACGCGTGTGAATTTAGCTTGTCTGGACAAATTTCCGGGTAATTTCGATGCATTACAGCCTCCAAGCCGCCAAACGAGCTGTTGAGGCACGATTTTTATTACAAGAAAGGCAATGTATTGATAGACACCGATGAAGAAGACAGTGTTGATTGTGGAAGATGAGCGGGAAATTTGCCTTTTGTTGCAAAAACTCTTGTCCACCGATTCTAATTCCGTGGAATGTGCGTTTTCGCTCAACGAAGGCATACAAAAGCTCTTGTCAATAAAACCCGATGTCGTGCTGCTGGACAACAACTTGCCCGACGGCCAAGGAGTGGATTACATCAAGGAATTCAAGAACGGCGTAAACCGCAAGGTGATCATGCTCAGTGCCATGCACAACCTGCGCGAAAAGGCCATTTCCCAAGGGGTGGACTGCTTCTTGGAAAAACCGGTCAACATAAAAACGATTCGTAACCTGCTGTACTGACGGTTCGCCATCGGTCTTGCCAAAACCAAGTGGCAAGTTGTCAGCGGTAAGTCGTCAGTTTTGGTGAAAAGTAACCAACTGCTAAAGCCGTTTTGGGCAAAAAATGCCCAAAACGGCTTTTTTCATTCATTCGCTCAACAACAGCGACTGATAGGTACCCACCCGTATCCACTTCAAGCTGTTTCTCGACTTGTAAAATGAACCCAAGTATCTGAAAGCCGGATATTTTACTTAGCTTTTTTCGCTAAAAGCTAAAAGCCAATAGCCAATAGCTGGCTGCTCACGACCAAGTACTTAGCTTTTCTCCGCCAGCAA
Source organism: Cytophagales bacterium (assembly GCA_025455595.1). Taxonomy (GTDB): domain Bacteria; phylum Bacteroidota; class Bacteroidia; order Cytophagales; family 172606-1; genus Xanthocytophaga. The sequence goes on from JALOMD010000048.1 coordinate 1,596, forward strand.
TTCCTTGATTGCCTTTTCCGTCTCCGACAATTCGCCGTTTTCGGCTTCCTTTTCCTCTTGGCCAAAGTAGCCGCACAGCCGCCCGGTTTCGTAACTTTCCAAGATGTGCGGGTGGATGTAGTACTTGCGACACACGGTGCGGGTGTTGCCGAGGCGTTCGGCCACGTGGTCAATCACCTGTAGCACGTTCTTCTTGGCTTCGGTGGCATTGGCAAAAGCACCGGCCTCGCAACAAGCCCGGAAGGCGTGCAAGGTGCCCGCCCACGTGCGGAAGTCCTTGGCCGTGAACGAGTCGTTGGTGATTTCCTTCAGGTAGGCGTTCACATCGCCGGACGTGACGGGCCGCCGTTGGCCGGTTTCGTCGTAGTATTGGAAAAGCTCTTGGCCGGGGATGTCGCGGCACTGAGCCACGAGGCGGGCCAATCGCCTGCTTTTCAGCGAAATGCGGTGTTCCACACCTTTCTTCCCCTTGAACGAGAACACAGCTTGCCCGCCCGTCACCTTCACGTGCTTGTCGCGTAGGGTGGTGAGGCCGAACGAGCCGTACAACTTGCGGTACTCCTCGTTGCCGATGCGGATGTGCGTCTGCTCCATCACGCGGACAATCAGGGCCAGCACCTTGCGGTACGTGATGCCCGGCGAGGCCAAGTCCGCATTGACGCGTCGCCGAATGGCGGGCAGGTGCTCGGCGAACAGATGCATCCGGTGGAACTTGGTTTCGTTGCGCACCGCGTTCCAATCCGGGTGGTACCGGTACTGCTTGCGGTTGCGGTTGTCGTAACCAGTGGCTTGCAGGTGACCGTCGGCGACAGGACAAATCCACACTTGCGTCCACGCGGGCGGAATCACCAAACTGGCAATGCGCCGCAGTGTGGCCTCGTCGTTGCACCGCTTGCCGTTGGGTAGGAAATACGCAAATCCTTCCGCTTCGGGTTGCCGCGTGATGCCGGGCGTTTGGTCGCTTGTATATTGTCGGTCTTCTTCGGGCGGCGAACCTTCGGTGCAGCCACCGGGCGGGCCGTTGCGGTTGTCGTCATCCTTTTTTCTCTTCCTCGCGTTGTTTTTGCAATTCGCGCTGCCCCACATCTTGTAGGTCGTCGAGCATTTCTTTGCTCAACGGTTGGTTGGGGCCGTCGTCCATGCCGAAACCTTCTTGGTCGGCGTTTTCCACCACGCGTCCGTCCTCACCGATTTCGGTGTTCGTCTTGTCGTCGGTCAAGAACGACTGGTGGTTGTCTTTGTCCGAAAAGTCGGCGTTTTGCCGCTTCGGATATTGATTTTGCTGGTTCATGATGGTGATGATTTACGAGTTACAGACTGTGAAAAATCGCAGGTTTGACAGAAACCTGCGGCGGACGAACAACCAAAAACTAACGTGCCAAGGAACGTTCGTGCGTTTATCGTTTTACGTTTTGGGCGTTTTTTGCTTGAAACACCTGCGGGGCGGCTAACTTTTTTCTGACCTCTGACTTCTGAACTCTGACCTGATTTTCATCCGTTGTCGGCGAATTCGGGGTAGAGCGTCATGCCGCCGTCCACGAAAAGCGTGGTGCCGTGGACATAATCGGATGCGTCGGAGGCGAGCCAGACGGCGGCTTGACCGATGTCTTCGGGCGTACCGATGCGTCCGTACGGAATCAACTCCAACAGTTCGCGTTTCGAGTCCGGGTTCGACCACACTTCGCGGTTAATCGGCGTGCGAATGGCCCCCGGCCCGATGCTGTTGACGCGGATTTTGAGCGGGGCCAGTTCCTGGGCAATGGACTTCATGAGCAGCATCATGCCGCCCTTGGAGGCCGCGTAGTTGCAGTGCCCGGCCCACGGAATCACCTCGTGCACCGAACTGACGAAGATGATTTTGCCCGCCGCCGGAGAGCGGTGCTCATCCACGCCCTGCCGCTTGAACGCACGGGCGGCGCGGCGGGCACACAAGAACGCTCCCGTCAGGTTGATGCCGATGACCTGCTCCCACTCTTCCAACGTCATGTCTATCAGCGAGTTGTCTTTTTGGATGCCTGCGTTGCTCACCACGATGTCAAGCCGGCCGAACTGCGCCAACGCTTGGTCGAACATGGCTTCCACGTCGGCCTCTTGGCTTACGTTTGCCTTCACTGCAAAGGCCTGCCTGCCCAGCGCACGTATCTGCGCCGCCACCGCCTCCGCCGACTCGGCGTTGCCGTGGTAGTTGACGGCCACATCGGCACCGGCCTCGGCCAAAGCCAACGCGATGGCTTTCCCGATTCCCGAACTGGCTCCGGTGACCAAAGCGGCCTGTCCGTCCAGACTGATTGTTTTGCTCATGATTGAAGGGTTGGAAGGTTGGAAGGTTGAAAGGATGGAAAGTTAAAAGTTACAGGTTGTAAGTTAAAAAACTGCCGTCTCGAGCAAAAAATGCTTGAAACGGCAGGTCTCTTTTCGTTCCGCGATTCGCCCTCCAAATTCTTTTCTCCTCTCCCTTGGGGACGACCAAAACGAGAGTTTTGGGGCGAGCCTGTGCGGCCGGGCGAGGGCCTCTACCCGCTGACTAACAACGACCTGAACCTACGACCCAGTTGCGCCATGCGTTGGAAAAACGGCAGCAGGCGGCTGCGGCGCAAGTGGCGGGCTTGCTCGCCGGTGTGTACCAAAGTTTCGCGTTGGCGCAACAGCATGTCGCGCAGCGGCTCGGCGGATTCGGCGGACAGGGCGTGGTTGTACAAGCCCACGGCCAGTTTTTCGCCGGTCAGGAAATGTTCCACCGTGTGGTTCCGGCTTGTACCGACAACTGTTTCGGGGAGGCTGTTCCACCAACGTTGGTACGCGTTGGGCAACGTCGTATCGTCGGTTTCCGTAATGTAGCGAGGGTCAATGCGGCGCGTGATTTCGTCCATGATGCTTTCGCCGGAGCGGACATTCGCGGCGAAAAAACGACGCAGTTCGGGGTCGGCCACGGTCTCGACGGCTTTCCGATAGGCTTCGGTGCGGTACATCTGTGCCAGCAAAAGCCGGTTCAACAGTGTGTTGCTTTCCTTTGGGTTCGTCATTGGCGTTTGGCGTTTGGCGTTTGGCGTTTGGCGTTTGGCGTTTGGCGTTTGGCGTTTGGCGTTTGGCGTTTGGCGTTTGGCGTTTTGGGCAATTTTTGCCCAAAACGCTTTGTCCATCTGTGAAAAATAACGTTCCGCTGAATGTCGGAAGCAAGCGTTTCCGCAGTGTGTAGGGGTTTTGCCTCACGCACGTCACGTGATTTCCCCATAAAACACAGCACAGGTACGGGATTTTTATGGTTGAGCGAAGTCGTGCTGTCAGGTTCAGGAGCACGCAAAAAGTCGGGTTGCAAACGCAGACAGGGTTCAAAACCTTGTGACTGTTTAATATTTCTGCCCTTAGTGCCAAGTCGTAGGGGCGGGGCTTGCCCCCGCCCTGTGCGGCACAGGCTCGCGTAAAGACAATCCGAGCCTGCACGACAGAGGGCGGGGCTTGCCCCCGCCCCTACGGTCTGGCGTTTTGGGCGAAAAAAGGCCAAAACGGAAAATCTTAAACAGTCACCTTGTCTGCGTTCCGCCCAAACACACTTTTTCTTAATGCACTGACTTTCAAATTTTTAAACTGTTTTTTTACTAACGACTCAGTACTCACCATGCGAAAGTCAGCCGCAACCGAACGAAAACACAAGCCCGGCACCACTGATGCCAGTCCCGTGCAGCACTCCGAGGAAGTCAATCAAAGCGACCAGCAAGGTTATAACGAGACTAATCCGGACGCACCCGTAAACCCCAACGAGCCGCAGAAACAACGAGGCCGCGAAGCCAAAAAACAGACCCCTCCCGACCACCAATGACCGAAAACCGTACCCGACGCATTGCAAAAACATTGTTCAAAATCCTGTTGTGGACAACCGGTTCAGTGCTGGCCTTGGTACTGGTTCTGGTGGTTGTATTGCAGTTTCCGTCTGTGCAGACCCGGCTCACCGGCATGGCAGCCGACTATTTGCAAGGGAAAATCAAAACCCGCGTTTCGGTGGGCGGGGTGAACGTAGCTTTTCCGAAGAAAATCGTACTCGAAGGTGTGTACGTGGAAGATCAACAAAGCGACACATTGATTTACAGCCGCCGCTTGGCCGCCGACGTGTCGCTGTGGGACTTGCTTGACCGCCGCGTAACCGTACACGGCGTTGATTTGGAAGGCTTTACGGGGCACGTCAACCGCACCATGCCCGACAGCGCGTTCAATTTCGACTTCATTGTGGCCGCCTTTTCCGACTCGGTGGCGGTGGCTCCCGCCGACTCGAACACCGGCAAGCCGTGGCAGATTTCGGTGGACGATATTTCGCTGCGCGACATTTATGCGACCTACCTCGACGAAACCACCGGCCAAGACGCAGCCCTGCGCCTCGGCGAACTCGACCTCTCCTTTGAGGAACTGGACTTGAACCGCGCCGTTTACCGCGTGGACGAGCTGCGCATTGTGCGTACTTACCTAACTTATGTGCAACATGCGCAACCGAATGCCCGGCCCGCCGTTACACAACAAGCACAAATTGGGGAAAAACCGCCCCAAACGCCCGAAGCGGCCTTTACAACCGGTTTGGGAAAACTGGCACTGGAGGATGTGCGCATCCGCTACCAAGACCATACGGCCGGACAAAACCTGCAAGCCGATTTGGGGCAGTGCGAAATGTCGGCCGATACGCTGGATGTTACGCGACAAGTATTGGCGTTTGGGGCGATTTCCGTCAAAAACACGGTGATTCGTTACCAGCAGGCGGCGCAACCGCCGTCGGCACGCCAAGCGAAAGTTGCACAACCGGCACCCGATTCTGGACAATTAGCCGCGCCACCTTGGCGGGTGCGCCTCGGCGAACTGGCGTTTGCAAACAACCACTTGGTCTATGACGACTTCAACGCACCGCCGCAAGCCGCCGGAATGGACTTCAACCACTTGGTTATCAACAACTTGCGGATGAACGCCAGTGACATCCTTTACGACGGGCCGCGCGTTTTGGGCAATTTTGAGGAAATTTCGTTCCGTGAGAAAAGCGGCTTCGAGCTTCGGCATTTTGCCACGCAACTGCGCCTCGGCGAGACACTGGCCGAAGCCCGCGACCTTGCAGTGCAAACCGGCCACAGCCGCCTCGATGGTAATGTCCGGTTCACATTCCGCTCCTTGGAAACGCTGGCCCGCGACTACGCCGACGCAGGCCTCGACATCCAGCTCGACACGGCCCGGTTGGCCGCCCGCGACTTGGCTTATTTTCAGCCGAATTTGCTCAAAACGCTGCCCGTTCGCATTAGTGAGAACGAAGTCCTGAACATAGAGGCCGCAGTGCGGGGGCAAGTGAAAAATCTCGTCATTGACCGCCTGCGGGTCAGTACGTTCGGCAATACGCGGATGGTAGCAAACGGCTGGGTGCGCGGCCTGCCGGACATCCACCGCACGCGGTTGCAACTGGCTGTGCTGCCGTTCGAGACTTCGGCTTTCGATATCCGCGCCTTGCTGCCGCCGTCCGCGTTGCCGGCCTCGGTGCGCATTCCTACCGAAATGCAACTCACCGCCACCCTGAGCGGAGCCGTACATGACCTGAAACTGCGTTCTCAACTGCGCACTTCGTTGGGCAACCTCCGCGCCGATGCCCGGCTGGCTACCAACCGGGCTTTTTCCGACGGTTCATACTCGGCCCGGCTCGTGGCCGACAACTTGGCCTTGGGCCGGTTGCTGCGGCAAGAAAAAGACCTCGGCAACCTGACGGCCACCGCAACCGTGAACGGTGCGGGCTTCGATCCGAAGCGGATGCGAGCCCAACTCCAGGCTGCGGTGCAGTCCGTGACCTACCGGAGCTACACGTACCGCAACCTCGTCCTCGATGGCCTGGCGCACCCGTCGCAGTTTGCCGCCAACCTGTCGCTGGCCGACAGCAACCTAAACTTCACCTTCGTGGGCAGTGCCGATTTCCGCAAGAAAACGCCGAATTACGTGGCTGTGCTGGATTTGAAAAACGCCGATTGGAAGGCCCTGAACCTGACCGGCCGCGACCTGCGCACCCGTGCCCAATTGGTGGCCGACTTAAACTTCACGAGCATTGACACCATCAACGGCAATCTGGGCCTTCGCAACGTGGCCGTAGCCAGCCAAGGTAAAATGTTCACGGTTGACTCGCTGCTGTACGCCTCTATCCAAGAGCAGGGCCGCACCGACATCACGTTTGAGTCGGACATCCTGACGGGATTTTTTCGGGGCAACATCGGGTGGGCGGGGCTGGCCGGAGCCTTGGAGCGGCACCTGAACCGCTATTACGAACTGCCCAACGCCGCCCAAACGGAAGCCTCGCCCCAAAACTTCGAGTTCGGCTTGAAGTTGAAAAGCACCGATTTGCTCACCGAGGTGCTGGTGCCCGAACTGGACTCGCTGCGCCCGGGCGAAATCCGGGGCAGTTTCGACAGCCGCACCAACGAACTTGACATCCGAGCCGACGTGTTCAGCGTAAAGTACGGTGACATTCGCGTGGACAGTGCCACCTTGCGCCTCGACTCCGACCCTCGCCGGATGCGCGTCTCGCTCAGTGTGGAGCGGGTGCGCCAAGGCGACATCCGCCTCGAACGCACGGCTTTGGAGGCACGTGCCTCCAACAACCGCGTGGCGACGGCCCTCAGCGTCCGCGACTCCACTTATCGGCTCAAGTACATGCTTGGCGGCGGGTTTGAGAGCCTCGGCAACCAGCGGTACGTGTTCCGTTTCTTTACGGACAGTGTGCGGCTCAACTACGAGCCGTGGGAAGTGCCAGCCACCAACGCCGTCCAGATGGCCCGCGACGGCGTGCGTTTCAACGATTTGGTTTTCAGTCAAAACGGCCAAAGCATCGCCTTGCGTAACGTGAACGGCCAGCCTTCGACGTTTCGGGCAGAATTCGACAAATTCCGGCTCGAAACGCTGGGACAAATCTTAAGTCGCGACACGGCCTTCGTCAGCGGGCTGCTCAACGGATACGTCAATTTGTTCCGGCAGCGGAAGGACAGTGTTTTTACCGCCGACCTGCGCGTGGATAGTCTCGCCTACACCGGCCAGCCCGTGGGCAACGTGGCGTTGGCGGCCCAGCAACGGGCCGGGGGCCGCTTCGACGTGTCGCTCGGCTTGACCGGAAACGGCAATGAAATGGCCGTGAACGGCTATTACCAAACCGCTGATGCCGCCAACGCCCTGTATTTCGATGCCGACTTGCGCCGTTTGAACCTTGGGTCGTTTGCCGCCTTTGCCAAGTCGCAGGTGAGCCAACTGGCAGGCACGGCCACGGGGCGGTTCAGCATCCGGGGCAGCACGGCCCGGCCCGTGGTAAACGGGGGCCTCACCTTCCAAGAAACGCTGCTCAACCTGCGTTTGCTCGACAGTCCGTTTCGCATTGACAACCAGACCCTGCGCATCAACGAAACGGGCATTGCCTTCCGCGACTTCACCTTGCTTGACTCGGCCAGCCGCAAACTGGTGGTGAACGGAGCCGTGACCCTGCAAGACTACACTGCGTTCGGCTTGGATTTGCGCGTCAACACCGACCGTTTCCAAGTGCTGAACACCACGGCAGAAGACAACAACCTGTACTACGGCAAACTGTTCGCCACCAGCGACATCCGCATCCGGGGCACCTCGGCGCATCCGGTGGTGACGGCCAGCCTGAAGGTGGACGGCAACAGCGAACTCACCTACGTGGTGCCGCAAACCGACGAAGCAGCCAGCGGCCGCGAGGGCACCGTCCGGTTCGTGGATTTCGGGGCCGAAGACGACCCGTTCATCCGCGACATGCAGCAGGAAACCCGTGCCGATACGGCCAAGAGCACTTTCAGCGGCTACGAGTTTTCGGCCAACATCGAAATAGACTCCAACAGCGTCCTGCGTGTGGTGATTGACCCCACGGCGGGCGACCAACTCGTCGTCAAAGGACAAGCCACGCTAAGCCTCACCCTCGATCCGACGGGTGCCATTGATCTCACGGGTCGCTACCAAGTGCAGCAGGGCACTTACAACCTGTCGTTCTACAACTTGGTGCAGCGCGAGTTTGCCATTGACCGCAACAGCAGCATCACGTGGGCGGGCAACCCGTATAACGCCGCCCTTGACATCCGGGCCATCTACAGCGTCGAAACGCAGTCTGCCGACCTGATTCGGAACCAATTCTCGGAGCAAAACCTGCCCGCCGAGGCCCGCCAGCGGATTCCGTTCTTCGTGATTCTGAACTTGAAGGGAGAATTGCTGAAGCCCCAAATCAGCTTCGCCCTCGACATGCCCCGCGAGCAGCAGAACATCTTGGGCCGCCGGGTGTACGCCGCCGTACGCGACATCAACACCCGCGAGTCGGAGCTGAACAAGCAGGTGTTCGCCCTGTTCCTGCTGCAACGTTTCATTGCCGAAGACCCGCTTGCCAGCACCGGCGGCGGGGGCATTGAGTCAACCGTGCGCAGCAGCGTGAGCAAAATACTGAGCGAGCAACTGGATCGGCTGGCCGGGCAAGTGCAAGGCGTGGAGCTTGACTTCGACGTAAACTCGTTCCAAGACTATTCTTCGGGCAATGCGCGGGGTCGCACACAGTTGGAGTTGGGGCTGTCCAAGAACCTGTTCAGCGACCGGGTGGTGGTGAAGGTGACGGGCAACGTGGACATAGAAGGCACGCCCGCCGCCAACCAGCAGCAGGGCATTTCCAACTTCCTCGGCGACTTGCAACTGGAATACAAGCTCACGCAAGACGGCCGCCTGCGCCTGCTCGGCTTCCGCCGCCGCGACTTCGACATCGTGAACGGCGAACTGATCGAGACCGGTGCCGGGGTCATCTTCGTGCGCGACTACAATTCTTTCCGCGAACTTTTCACCAAAGCTTTGGAAGAATGAAACGGCAAAGGGCATGGGGCATGGGGCGTGGGGCAAGGGGCAAGGGGCTTGTGAGCGTTTTGGGCATTTTTTGCTCAAAACGGCTTGGCATTGTACACAGTACAAAACTACTCGTTGCAGTTCTTGGAGTTTTGGGCAAAAAGTGCCTAAAACGCTTGTCGGGTGATGTTCGGGGAATGTGCATTGCCGTTTTGGGCAACATTTGCCTAAAACGCCCCATGCCCTTTGCCCTCTGCACTATGCTAATTGTAGCAGGCTGCACCGGAACGAAATTCATTCCCGAAGGCAAGTACCTGTACACCGGAGCAGAAATCAAGTTCAAGGCGAACGGTTCGCTGCCTGACAAGTCGCGGCTTACGGCAGAACTGGAAGAGAACATCCGCCTCAAGCCCAACGGAAAACTCCTCGGCAGTCGGCCCGGCGTGTGGTTTTACTTCATTACCGGGGAGCCGAAAAAGAAAAAAGGACTGCGCGGTTTCATCAAATACCGACTCGGCAAGGCACCGGTTTACTTGGAAGCGGATGTTCCTGAACGTACCGCCCGTGCTTTGCGCAGCGTGTTGCGCAACAACGGCTACTTGGAAGGCGAAGTGGACTTTGCCGTACAGCGCGGCGAAAAAACCGCCTCGGTGACCTACACAGCCCGCGTCACCACCCCGCCCTACCGCCTGCGCAACGTCACCTACGAAGCTTTGGACACGGTTTACGGCAATCTGGCAAGCGGTCTGCGGCGACGCAGTCTGCTGCGGCAAGGTCGGCAGTATCGGTTGTCGCGGCTGGAAGAGGAACTCACGCGCATAGCGCAGGCCGTGCGCGACAGCGGCTATTACTATTTCGATCCGCAGTACCTGATTTTCCAAGCCGACACCACGGCCGGTGAGCGGCAAGTTGACCTACGGCTGGTGTTCGAGGGCAAAGTGCCGCCCCAAATCCGCACCACGTACCGTTTGGATACGGTCGAGATTGTCAACAACTACGCCCCCACCCGCGACTCGTCGCTGCGGCAGTATGACACCACGCGCATCGGCGACTACACGTATTACCACCGTCGCGACGATTTCCGGCCCGGTGTTATCCTTAATGCGGTGAACCTGCGCAAAGACAGCCTCTACCGGCGCACCGACCACGAGTTGACGCTGAGTCGCCTGTCCAACTTGGGGGCATTCAAGTTCGTCACCGTGCGTTTCACCCCCGAAACCGACAACCGGCTCAAGGCGCGGATTTTCCTGACCCCGCAACTCAAGAAATCGCTGCGGCTGGAGGCCCAACTCACCTCCAAGTCGAACAACTTCGTAGGGCCGGCCCTTACGGGCACGTTCATCAACCGCAACTTTTTGCGCGGGGCCGAGTTGTTCCAATGGCAGTTGCACACTTCCTACGAGATACAGGCCAACGCCCGGCAAGCGGGGCCAGTGTTTGCTTTCGAGGCCGGCACCGAAGCCAGCCTCACGCTGCCTCGCTTGGTCACGCCGGTGCGGATACGGTACGGTTCGCTGCGGTACATGCCCCAGACCACCATGCGGCTGAGCCTATTGCTGCAAAACCGGGTGAATTTCTTCCAGATCAACTCATTCAACGCCTCCTACGGCTATCTCTGGCGCGAAACCCAGCAGAAAAACCACGCTTTTTATCCGATAGACCTGATTTATTTCCAGAGGCGGCGGTTGTCGCCGGAGTTTCTGGCCCGCTTGGCCGTTGACCCGTTCTTGGAACGAAGCACCCAGAACCAGGCCATCCTCGGCTCGCGGTACGCCTACACGTACAACTCGCAAACCGGCGAACAGCAGCGCAACCGCCGCCGCAACAACCTGTATTTTAACGGCAACATTGATTTGTCGGGCAACCTGGCGTTTTTGTTCCAGCGACTCGTCGGCTCGCAGGGCGGCAC
>JALOMD010000698.1 GCA_025455595.1 Cytophagales bacterium
CCCGACTCGTTTACGTAGGCGTTCTCAATGCGCCACACGTCGCCGTAGCGCGTCGAAACCATCACGCTGCCGTCGGGCATGGCCGCCACGCCGCCCACTTCCAGTTCCACGAACTTCGGAATGGGTACGGGCACGATGGTGTAATAGTCGCCTTCGGTGACCGGGTCGGGCTGCGCGATGGCTGTCTGGGCGGTAACAAGTGTGAAAATGACAAGTAACAGGAAGGCAATGTTTCTCATGGGTACAATCGCGTTTTTTGCTGTACAAATTAAAGAAAAAATATCATATTTTACCCGAACAAATTAGTTTGGACTCCCGCCTGGGCGAGTCAACGGATTTTTTCAATCAGATTCGCAGCGGAATCTTCGCGCGGAATGCTGCTTTTGCCGTGACGATTTCCGATAAACCGTTTCGGGCAAAAATTGCCAAATCCCGCAATCAGCGGGAACAACCAAAACGCAAAAGCCCGACGCGATGCCAAGCTTTTGCGTTTGAAGAATTTTGTGGCAAAATCGAACCTTGTGGGTTTTGGTGTGTACTGTCTTCCGGCAGAACGGCGGTGTTCCGGTGTTGGATTTCCAATTCGGGCATTTTAAGCAAAAAACGGCCAAAACGCATCCATAAACAAAAACTTCAGACAGCCTCTATGGTAGCCATGCTTTCACGTTGTTACAGGTTCCTGTGTTCTTTTCTGTTCCTGACAGTTGTTTCATTCGCTACTATTTCACTCTCCGCGCAGCAAATCATCCCGCCAAAATCCATTTTCCCAGTTGCCAGCATTGACCCGACACAGACCGACTTTCGCGACTTGCAATTTTTGAAGCAAGTTCTCAAAGACAGACAAATCGTGCTGCTTGGCGAGCAGTCGCACGGAGACGGGGCGACGTTTGAGGCCAAGGTGCGGCTCGTCAAGTGTCTGCACCAAGAGATGGGCTTTGAAATCATCGCGTTCGAGAACGGATTGTATGATTTGCACCACGCCTACCAGCAATTGCTGACCGGCAAACAGACAGAAAATCCGCTGAAGGAAGCTCTGTTTCCACTCTGGGCCGACACCAAGGCGGTGGACAATTTGCTTACGTACATTACAGAAACCGTTCAATCGCCGCGTCCGTTGCAAGCGGCGGGTTTTGACTCGCAGGAAGGTACTATTTTCCAAGAAAACTTTTTGCCGGAAGTGCGACAAGTGCTGGCAAGGAACCGAATTGTGTTGGACGACAGTATTTTTAACCACATAGAGCAAGTCGTTGCGGGCGATGTGGATTATTTGGCTACCAACCGGCAGGATTCGACGGCGTTTTTTCGTTCGGCGCAGGTGTTGTATAAGGCATTGGAGCGATTGGAAGACGAAGGTCAAGTTGGTTTTCTGAGACAAGTGCTGACCAGTTGGCTCGCTGATGTGAACTATACGATAGACCAGATGCAAAAGCGGGACAGTCAAGTGCAAAATCCGCGCGATTTGCAGATGGCGAAAAACTTGATTTTTCTGTCCAATTTCTATCCAAATAAAAAAATCATCGGCTGGGGAGCCTCGTATCATTTCGCCAAGCAGATTGACTACCAAAACACGCCGCTCACCCGCCAATGCATTTCGGAAATGGCGAAAACACAAAAGGAAACCGGGCCTTTTGACTTGGACAAAGAACTGGCCGGAGCCGTGCCGATGGGTCAAACGTTGCGCCAATATTTCAGCGACCGTCTGTACAGCCTCGCGTTTGCCTCGGCGGAAGGCCGTTTCGGAGTTGTGGGCGAAGACGCTTACCCGTTGGTCGCACCACCGCCCGGTAGCATCGAAAAGGAACTGGCTGATGCGGGACACAACTTTGCTTTTGTGGAGTACCGGAATTTCGGAAAGCAGCCGTTCTATTCGTCGGCTTTGGGTAATTTGCCGGTTCTGGCTCCGTGGCCGATGCTATTCGACGGCTTGTTTTTCATCAAAACGGCTTATCCGCCCGCTCCTTTAGAGACACAAACGGTAGCCAATCAAGCTTTACTGTCTGATAATTTACAGAAGAAAACAGACATTCGCGCATATGCAACCGTTGCCGTGCAGGGCCGCGTTCTCAATCAAGAAACAAAGACGGGAATCGCCTACGCAACGGTGGCATTGGTGGGAACTTCGCGAGGCGTGGTTGCCAATTCGGAAGGATTCTTTACTATTCACGTTCCGGCGAAAGGCTCTGATTGGCGGCTTTCTTTCTCGGCCATCGGCTTCAGAAGCGATACCGTTTTTACTCAAAAATTGCTCAAAACACAAGGCAAGAAAACGGTGCCGCTTTCGCCGAAGGCATACACACTCGCCGAAGTGCAAGTGACCGACAAAGCCCTGACTGCCAAAGAGATTGTAAAGCGTGCCCGTAACCGAATCCGCGACAATTATTACCAGCAACCGTACAACCAAGAGATGTTTTACCGGGTTCGGCAACAGACCAACGATACGGTGATCTTCAACGAAGAATCCTTTGTCTGGGTCTATGACGATACGGGTTATCAACCTGCTGCCAACGCTTACAAGCATCTGTACGGGGAAATCCTGCAAATCAGGAACACCACCGGCAATGCTGACCAAAACAAGTGGGAGGGAGTCGGCTCGCTGTGG
>JALOMD010000699.1 GCA_025455595.1 Cytophagales bacterium
CCGCAAATATTTTTTTGCACTAAAATTTTGCGCGTCGTCCAAAATGCTATAGTTTTGCAGCCACTTTCGCCGGTGATGTAGCTCAGTTGGTAGAGCAAAGGACTGAAAATCCTTGTGTCGGCGGTTCGATTCCGTCCATCACCACTTTCAAATCCCGTTCCATCCGAACGGGATTTTTTGTTTTCCGCCCGCCCAATAGTTAAACTATTTTTGGCAAATATAGGACTTTTTCGTAAAAATTGGTATGCTTGCATACTATTTTTTTATGCCGTTTTGAGAAATTTTCACCTGGAACGCCTGCGTGGTTACCTTTTGCGAGCCTTTGGTTCCGGTCTGACGCACCGCGTCTGACCTGCTTATAAAAAGCGTTTTGGGCAATTTCTGCCCAAAACGCCAACTTGCAACCTGTAACCTTCAGCTCTCCAATCTTCCAACCTTTCAATTTTTCAATCTTTAACCTGTAACCTGTAACTTGCAACCTGTAACCTTTTGAAAACCCCATCATGAAACGCCGCACTTTCCGGTTGATTATCGTGCTTGCCACGTTGTCGGTGTTCGGCATTGTGGTGGTGCAGGTGTTTTGGTTCAGGCAGGCGTTCGGCGTGCGTGAAGTGGAGTTCGACCGCACGGCCCGCGTCGCCCTGACCAGCGTGGCCGAAGCCATCCTGCGGTACAACCAGCATCCCTCTCCCTCGGCTGTCACCGTGCGCCGCCTCTCGTCCAGCGACTACGTAGCGATGGTGAACGACGTGATTGACGAGACATTGCTGAAAACACTGCTCCGCAACGAGTTTGAGAAACAGAACATTCGCGTTGATTTCCAGTACATTATCTACGATTGCGCCAACAACGAGGCCGTTTACGGCAATTATTTCGTGTTTGGCAAAGAAGATGCAGATGTGCAGAAAGCCACGGCGCAGGCGTTTCCGCGCGTAGGCGACAACTACTATTTCGGCGTGAGGTTCGTGAACAAAGACCTTGCCTTGGTGGGGCAAATGCGGTTCTGGATTTTTTCGTCAGGCGTGCTGCTGCTGGTGGTGGCGTTTTTCGGCTACACGTCGTTCGTGGTGTTCCGGCAAAAGCGGCTGGCCGAAATCCAGCAGGATTTCATCAACAACATGACGCACGAGTTCAAAACGCCGCTCTCGACGATTGCCATTTCGTCGGAAGTGCTGAAAGACCCGGCCATCACCAAATCGCCGGAGCGGCTGCTCAACTACGCCACCATCATCGGGCAGGAGGCGGGCCGGCTCAAGAGCCAAGTGGAACGCGTGCTGCAGATGGCCTCGCTGGAAGACGACGAACTGAAACTGAAACACGAACCCGCCGACCTGCACGAGCTGATTGGCCGGGCCGCCGAGCCGTTCCGGTTGCCGCTGGCCGAGCGGGGCGGCAAACTGAGCCTCGACTTGCAGGCCGAAAACCCGCACGCGTCGGTTGACAAGCTGCACCTGACCAACGTGCTGTACAACCTGCTCGACAACGCCATCAAGTACAACCGCAACGTGCCGGAAATCACGGTAGCCACTCGCAACGAAAAAAATACGGTATGCGTCACCGTGTCTGACAACGGCATCGGAATCGAGCCTGAACACCAAAAACGTGTGTTCGACCGTTTTTACCGCGTACCCACCGGCAACCTGCACGACGTGAAGGGCTTCGGGCTGGGCCTGAACTACGTGCGGCTCATCGCCAAGGCCCACGGCGGCTCGGCGAAGGTGGAAAGCACGCCCGGCCAAGGCAGCCGTTTCACGGTTTCAATTTTGAATGAGTGAATGAGTGATTGTTGAATGGTTAATTGATGGCGTTTTGGGCGAAGATTGTCTGAACCATGATTCGTAGGATTCAGGGATTAACATGATTATTCGCATCAATCAAGGCAATCCTGTAATCCTACGAATCATGGTTCTGGCAATCGGGCGTTTTGAGCAAAAAACGCCCAAAACGGCAAATCTGGCTGTCAAATTGATTTGTCGGATGTACCGCAGGCTTTAGCCTGTAACTGTTTCCAATCACGCTGTTCACAGGCTAAAGCCTGCGGTACATTTTCACTTACCACCCACGACTTACCACTTGCGACTTCAGTATGACCAAAGCCCACATCCTGCTGGTAGAAGACGACGTGAACCTTGGGTTCGTCATCAAAGACAACCTGGAGATGGCTGGGTTTGCCGTGACGCTCTGCGACGACGGCGAGAAAGGCTGGCACGTGTTCGGGGAGTTGCCGGTTGACATGTGCGTACTGGACGTGATGCTGCCCAAGAAAACGAGCAGATTCCGATTCTGTTCCTGACGGCCAAGTCCATGAAAGAGGACAAAATCACGGGCTTCCGCCTCGGGGCCGACGACTACCTGACCAAACCGTTCAGCATCGAAGAACTGCTGCTGCGCATCGGAGCGTTGCTGCGCCGCAGCCGGCCGGTTGCCTCCCAGCCCAACCAGCACCGCATCGGCGGCTACGTGTTCGACTACCAAAACCTGAGCTTGCAGCACAACGGCCAGTCTGAAACGCTGACACAGAAAGAGGCCGACTTGCTGCGGCTGTTTTGCCGTCACATGGGTACGGCGTTGAAACGGGAGGAAATCTTGCAGCAGGTTTGGGGCAGCGACGACTATTTCTTGGGCCGCAGCTTGGACGTGTTCATCTCACGGCTCCGCAAACACCTGCGCCACGACCCGGACGTGGAAATCGCCAACCTGCACGGGGTGGGATTTAAACTCAAAGTCAATTCAGAATTCAGAATTCAGAATTCAGAATGATGAGGAGTCCACGGCTCCGTCGGTTGCGTGTCCGATTGGGCATAAGGCTCTGAATTCTGAATTCCTAATTCTGGATTAGATTTTCCAGACTTCCTCGCGGTGCTTGCCTACCGACAGCACGAAACGTGTAGGGCTGGGAATAAGCACCAAGCGGGCCTCCTTACCGGGAAACTTGTCGGTTTCCACCCAAACGCCTTCCTTTTGGTCAACGTCGTAAATGGGCCGCCCGTCGGGGTGCTGGCCCACCTTGTTGTACTTCTGCGCCAAGTAGGCCGTAGGCAGCAGCACGTCCGAATCCATGTCGTGCGTGTCGTGTACTTTTTCCAGCGCGGTTTCGAGATAGTCGCCGTACTGGTCTATGAACTCGTCTTCCAAGTCGTGGAGTTGTTCTTCCAACTCGTCGTACCGTTCGTCCGAGTAACTCATGCCACTGAGTTGGATTCGCTTTTCCACCAACTCAATCAGGGCCGCGTCTAATTTCTTCGTGTCCATATCCTGTCTTAATTGACTTACTTTGCTACAAAATACAGCAGAGTTACCCAAAGTTGCAAATGATTGGCGCGAAAATAGCGTTGTCGCGAACCTGAAAACCCGTTACCTTGCGCAGCCGTCAGGTAACGCTTTGGCCGCGTTTCGCACGATAGTTTCGTCGATTCAACGTCCGCGACCGGTCAGGCCCCGCACAGCCGTTTTAGGCAAATTTTGCCCAAAACGTTTCAGTTCATCTCATCTGGCGAGACACTTCAATTCTTAATTCTGAATTCATAATTCATAATTGAAAACATGGTTTCATTCGACCTTACGGGGAAAATAGCAATCGTGACCGGTGCCAGCAAAGGCATCGGCGAAAGCATCGCCAAGCTGCTGGCGCAGGCCGGGGCGCAAGTGGTGGTGAGCAGCCGCAAACAGGAGTCGGTTGACGAGGTGGCGCGGGAAATCATCCGGGCGGGCGGCAAGGCCGTCGGGGTGGCCGCCCACGTGGGCGACATGGCGCAACTCAAAACTTTGTTCGAGCGGACGATGGACACCTACGGCGGCGTGGACATTGTGGTGAACAACGCGGCGGCCAATCCGGTGTTCGGCCCGGTGCAGGACTGCGACACGGCGGCGTTCGACAAAATCATGGACGTGAACGTGAAGGCTCCGTTCGAGTTGGGGAAGCTGGTGCATCCGGTGATGAAACAGCGGGGCGGCGGCTCGGTCATCAACATCAGCAGCGTGGAGGGCCTCCATCCGTCGCCGGGGCTGGGCATCTACAGCGTGAGCAAGTCGGCGATGCTGATGCTGACAAAAGTGATGGCCAAGGAATGGGGCGGCGACAACATACGCGTGAACGCCATTTGTCCGGGCCTCATCAAAACCAAGTTCAGCCAGGCGTTGTGGGAAAACGAGAAGATGCTCAGACATTTCATGCAGATGACTCCGCTGGCCCGCATGGGCACCACCGACGAGATAGCCGGACTGGCCCTGTTCCTTGCCTCCGATTTCTCGTCGTACTGCACCGGAGCCGTCTTCACCGCCGACGGCGGAACAACGGTTTAATTCAGAATTATGAATTTAGAATTCAGAATGGCTTCAAGAACTGCTGCGTTCCATACAGATCAAAAAGAATTGATTTTGACCGTTTTTACGTTTTACGCAAAAAACGCCCGAAACGGCTTTTTATACAGAGAGACAAAAGCCGTTTCGGGCGTTTTTTTACAAAATTCCGTATGTCTGAGTGTCAACTTGCAGGGCTGCTATGCAACACAAATTGTCTTAATTCTAAATTCATAATTCTGAATTCATAATTACTCCGCCCACGGGTCGAAGACGACTCTCAGGCAGTTGTCGGTTTTGTTTTTGAACATTTGGTAGCCTTCGTGGCCCTCGTCCAGCCCGTAGCGGTGCGTGATGAAATACGACGGGTCGGCTTGGCCTTTTTCCACGTATTCGAACAGGCGCGGCACGTAC